>JBFGFG010000316.1:0-3153 GCA_041579655.1 Nitriliruptoraceae bacterium | reverse complement strand
CGAGTACGAGCACGAGGGGCTGACGGTCCACTGGGACTCCTCGCGGTGCATCCACGTGGCGGCGTGCCTACGCCTCGGGGACGGCTGCTTCGACACGCAGCGTCGTCCATGGGTCGACCCGAGCGTGACCGACCGCGAGACGGTGATCACCGCGATCGAGGCGTGCCCCACCGGCGCGCTGCGGTGGTCGGCCGGCGACGAGACCGAGCAGCCGCAGACGCCCGCGACGATGCGACCCGTCCGCGGCGGTCCGCTGCTCGTGCGTGGCGACGTCGAGGTGCACGACAGCGAGGGCCGGACGATCGCGGCGGGGCCGCGCATGGCGCTGTGCCGCTGCAGCAACTCGTCGAACCAGCCGTTCTGCGACAACTCGCACCGCACCCAGGGCTTCGACGAGCCCGAGCCGCGCGGCGTGGACGCCGAGCCGGCCGCCCCCGACGAGGTGTGCCCGCCCCAGGAGTTCTGAGCTCAGCCCCGCGCGCTCAGGGTCAGCACGCACACGCTGCGGGCGCCTGCGGCCCGCAGGTGGGCGGCGACCACCGTCGGGCCCCAGCCCGTCCCCGCCAGCGGCAGGATGACCAGCACGTCGGCGCCGTCGATCTCGGGTGTGGAGACGATGGCGCGCAGGTGTCCGGCCGCGACCTGCACGGAGTTGCCGCGCGACTCGGCCACGGCCAGCGGGTCCTTGGTGGTCACGTCCGCGATGCGGTCGAGCTTGCCGACCTGCGAGAGGCGGTCAGCGAGCGCCACGGCCAGCTCACCGTCCCCGGAGCCGTCGAGCACCGCGGTGACGGCGCTCGGCCGCCGGTCCCAGTCCCACCGCGCGAGCACGCGCACCGCCTGCTGCTCGAGCTCGGTGCCGATCCCCTCCCCCGCCTCCAGCGTCGTGCGGGCGGCCGCCAGCAGCTCGTCGGTCACGCCGTCACCCTCACGACCCAACGCCCGGCCGGACGCCATCGCAAGCGGTCCGATGCGGCCCTTCAGCACCGAACCACCCACGGTCGCGGACGCACCGGCCACCTCGGCGAGGCGTGAGGGCCACTGCTTGCGCACCGGCAGCAGCACCGGCGTGTCCGCCAGCCGTCGGGCGACGACGCTGCGCAGCTCGTCGGTCACCACCGGCTCGTCGAACGTCGCGTCGCAGCCGTCGCAGCGGCCGCACCGGTCCGGCGCCTGCGGGTCGTCCAGCGCCTGCAGCAGCCGCGCCATGCGACAGCCGTCGGCCTCGAGCCAGGCCACCACGGCCCCGTGCTCGTCCGAACGGGCCCGCTGCAGCGCCTGCCGCTGGGCCGGGTCCGGCTGCCACGCCTGGCCGGTCGCGACGTACCCACCACGGACGCGGTCCACCACGCCGTCCACGGCCAGCACCTTCAGCAGCGTCTCGAGCCGCGTGCGGGCCAGCGGCACGCGGGACTCCAGCATCGGCAACGACGTGGGGTCCTCGAGGTCCAGCGACGCCACCACGCCCGCGATGGCGTCGTCCGAGGGCAGCGACACCTGGTCGAACCAGCTCCAGATCGCGCCCTGCTGCGGCGTGGGCACCTCGACGACCTCGGCCTCTTCCAGCGCACGACCGGCACGACCGATCGCCTGGTAGAGGTCCAGCAGCGTCGCCGGCAGGCCGTAGTGGGCCACCGCGCCGAGGTCAGGCAGGTCGTAGCCCATCCCCAGCGCCGAGGTGGCGACCAGACAGGTCAGCCTCCCCGAGCCGAGGTCGTCCTCGAGGCCCTCGCGCGCGTCGTTGCGCAGCCGACCGTGGTACGCGGCCACGGCCGGGTGGCCGGCGTCGGCGAACGCGCTGGCCAGCAGGTCGGCGTCGGCCGTCGTGAGGCAGAACACGATCGTCTTCACGCCGCGCTCGTGGTTCGCGATCGCCCACGCCGCCAGCCACGCCACGCGGTCGGCGGTGCCCGGCTGCTCGACCACCCGCAGGCGCAGCGAGGTGCGCTCGAGCGGGCCGCGCAGCACGCGGTCCGGCGTCAGGTCCAGCAGCGCCGCGAGGTCCTCCACGACGCGGTCGGTGGCGGTCGCGGTGCAGGCCAGCACCGGCGTGCCGTCGGCGAGCGTCTCGACGAGACCGGCGATGCGCCGGTAGTCGGGCCGGAAGTCGTGGCCCCACGCGCTGGCCGCGTGGGCCTCGTCCACCACCACGAGCCCGAGCTTCTTCGCGTGCGGCTTCAGCACCCGCTCGATGAACAGCGGATGTGCCAGCCGCTCGGGCCCGACGGCGAGCAGGTCGAGCTCGTCACGGTCGAGCGCGTCGAGGATGTCGTCCCAGTCGTCGACGTTCGTGGAGTCCATCCGGGCCGCCCGCAGGCCCCCCGCCGACGCCGCGCGCAGCTGGTCACGCATCAACGCCAGCAGCGGCGAGACCAGCAGCGTCGGGCCGGCACCTGCGTCGCGCAGCGCTCGGCACGCCAGGAAGTACACCGCCGACTTACCGAAGCCGGTGCGCTGGACCAGCAGCACGGTGGCGCGGTCCTCGACCAGCGCCTCGATGGCGCGTCGCTGGTCGTCGCGGAGCTCGGCGTCGGGACGCCCCGTCAGCTCGCGCAGCGCGGCCGTCAGGTCGAGTGTGTCCGGCACGGGCGCGCTCCAGGTGGGGGTCGTGCCGACGCTACCGAGGGGGCGCGACAGGCCGGACTAGCGTTCCACACCCTCCACCGCTCGAGGAGCGCCCATGCCCGGCGAGGACGACGGCCTCGTCGTGCGTGACCTGCGGCGTTCCTTCGGAGAGATCCACGCGTTGCGGGGCGTGAGTCTGCACGTGACGCCCGGCTCGCTGCACGGCTTCGTGGGCGCCAACGGCTCCGGCAAGACCACGCTGATGCGCATCGTGGTCGGCGTCGAGCGCGCCGAGGGCGGCGAGGTGCGCCACGACGGCCGCGTCGTGGACGCGGCCCACCGACCGCGCATCGGCTATCTCCCCGAGGAGCGTGGGCTGTACCCCGACATGCGCATCGGGGACCAGCTCACCTACCTCGCACGGCTGCACGGGCTGTCGAAGGCCGACGCGGCCGGCCGCACGGCGACGCTGCTGGCGAGGCTCGGCCTGGCCGACCGCGCCAAGGACCCGGTGACCGCGCTCAGCCTCGGCAACCAGCAACGCGTGCAGCTCGCCGCCGCGATCATCCACGACCCGGAGCTGCTGCT
>JBFGFG010000315.1:0-3166 GCA_041579655.1 Nitriliruptoraceae bacterium | reverse complement strand
CACCGACGACGCCGCTGGCGTTGTCGCGGGCGCCAGCGATGCCGGCGACGTGGGTGCCGTGACCGTCGGCGTCCGTGCCACCGGTGGGGCAACCGAGCAGGACGTACTCCAGGCCGAGCAGCGCGGAGCGGTCGGTGCAGTCGATGCGCTTGACGACGTGCAGGTCGCTGTGGGCCGCGATGCCCGTGTCGATGATCGCGATGTCGACGCCGATGGTCCCGCCGTTGCCGATGGTGGCGGCCTTGTCGGCGTCGATGCGGTCCACGCCGCGCGGCAGCGTCTGGGCGGCGGTGGCGACCGGGCGGTCCGCCTCGACGAACGCGACGTCGGCGTGGGCAGCCAGGGGTGCGAGGTCTGCGGCCGACGCGTCCACCGAGAACCCGCGCAGCGCGTGGCTGTAGATGTGCGTGGGACGCAGACCGAGCGGCTCGAGCAGCTCGCGCGTCAGCGCGGCAGCATCGGTGACGCCGTCGCGGAACACCACGATGGTCGCGCCGGACGCATCGAGCTGGGCGACGGCTGCGGCCGGCGCAGCCGTCGGGGCCGCGGTGACGTCATGGGCGCCTATGGCAGGCGACATCGCGAGGCAGGACAGCGCCGCGACGGCTGCGGCAAGGATCCTGGAGCGCACGACGTGGCCTTCGGCTGGGGGACGAACGAGGCTGTGGAGCCCTCACACATCACAACGTGGGATTCGCCCACGAGTGACGGCGCACCCCCAGCTCTATGAAGAAGGCAACCCAAGCGTCCGCACCGCGCGCGCCGTCGCGCGCACTCCGTCGGACGCTGCCGGACCCGTCAGTGGAGCCGTGCGACGTACTCACGTATGGCCCGGAACGCCTGTCCGCGGTGGCTGATGGCGTCCTTCTGCTCCGGCGTCAGCTCGGCGTTGGACACCTCGTGACCGTCGGCGACGAAGTAGGGGTCGTAGCCGAAGCCGCCCTCGCCGGTCGCGAACGGCCGGACCCGGCCCTCCATCGTGCCGCGCACGACGCGTTCGCCGCCGCCAGGGGTGATCAAGGCGGCGACGGCGACGAACCGGGCGGTGCGCTGATCCTCGGGGACGTCAGCGAGGCGCTCGACCAGCAACGCGTTGTTCGCGTCGTCGTCGCCGTCGGTGCCGGCCCAGCGCGAGGAGTAGATGCCGGGCTCACCGTTGAACGCGTCCACCTCGAGGCCGCTGTCGTCCGCCAGGGCCGGCATGCCGGTGGCCAGCCACGCGGAGCGGGCCTTGATGACGGCGTTCTCCTCGAAGGTGCTGCCGTCCTCGACGGGCGAGACCAGCCCGAGCTCGCCCATCGACACCAGCTCGACGTCGAGGCCCTCGAGGATGCGCTCGAGCTCGGCGCGCTTCTTGGCGTTGTTGGTCGCGAGGACGATGCGCACGAGCGGCTCCGGGGACGGGGCCGTGGACGCTACCGAGCGCGTCGTGTCGTCCGGTTCAGGCGTCGGTGTCGATCCAGTGCGCGGCGCGTGGACTCGACGACGGCCGCGTCGTGGCGGCCGCCGGCGTGCGTGCGTGCGACGCGGTCACCGACCTCAACCGGCCGGATGCGCCGCTTACGCGTCGACTGCCTCGCGCTGGAGCGCGGCGAGCTGGGTGATGCCGCCGAGCGCGAGGTCGAGCATGCGCTCGTGCTGGTCGCGGGTGAACGGCGCGCCCTCGGCGGTGCCCTGCACCTCCACGATGCGCCCGTCCGGCGTCGCCACCACGTTCATGTCGACCTCGGCAGCGCTGTCCTCCACGTACGGCAGGTCGAGCACGCACACGCCGTCCACGACGCCGACCGAGACGGCCGCGAGGTGATGGGTCATCGCGTCCGACCCGTCCAGCGCCCGCAGCGCCCGGGCAACCGCGACCCAGCCGCCGGTGATCGCCGCGGTGCGCGTCCCGCCGTCGGCGACGAGCACGTCGCAGTCCACGGTCATGGTGACCTCGGGCATCGCGTCGAGGTCGACACACGCGCGCAGCGAGCGACCGATGAGGCGCTCGATCTCCTTGGAGCGGCCGCCCGGTCCCTTGCGCTCACGGCGCGCCCGGTCGGACGTCGAGCCGGGCAGCATCGAGTACTCCGCCGTCAGCCAGCCGCCGCTCTGCTTCCAGCGCGGCTTGCCCTCCTCCACCGACACGGCCACCAGCACGGTGGTGCCGCCGAACGTGACCTGCACCGAGGCGGCCGGCGAAGGCTGCACGTCGACGAGGAAGGACACGGGGCGCAGCTGGTCAACGGCGCGGCCGTCGGGGCGGGTCATCGGTGGCTCCATCACGGGGAACCGGGACCGTACGCGGCTGCACAGCCGGGCCAGCGCCCTGGGTCAGACCTCGACGCTCAGCAGGTCGTACGCCAGCTCGATCGGTCCCGTGAACCGGGTACGTGCCTGCAGCAGCGACTGCTCACGGTCGAGGTTGCCGGCGATGTGGGTGAGCATCAGGCGCGACACACCGGCCTCGGTCGCCACGTCGGCGGCGTCGTACGCCGTGAGGTGGATGCCCGGCGGGTGGTCGAGCTGCTCGCCCTGCCAGGTCGCCTCGCACAGGAACAGATCCGACCCGCGTGCGGCGTCCACCAGGTCCGGCCCGCCGGCCGAGTCCGCCGAGTAGGTCAGCACCCGACCTCCGGCCTCGATGCGCATCGAGAGGGTCGGGACCGGGTGCACCGACGGGAACAGCCGGAAGCGGATGTCGCCGACGGTGAACGAGTCACCGGCCTGGACCGCCTGCAGCGAGAAGCTGTCCTCGAACACGTACGGCGCCTCGCGTGAGGTCAGCTCGGCCAGCAGCTCGACCACGCCGGGCGGCGAGTACAGCGGGATGCCTCGTGCGTTGGTGCCGCTGGCGCGCACCGCGTGGTGCAGGCCGATCAGGTCCACGCAGTGGTCGGCGTGCTGGTGGCTGATCACGATGGCGTCGAGCTCGGCGAGGTCGACCACCGACTGGAGGTTCGCCGTCGAGCCGTTGCCCGCGTCCACCATCACCGTGGTCGTCTCGGTGCGCACGAGGTAGCCGGAGCACACCGAGCCGGCCGAGGTGTGCGTCCCGCTGCTGCCGAGCACGGTCAAGCGCATGCGACTCTCCCGTGACGCTGCGGTCGGACCCTATCGGCGCACACGACGGCGCCCCGGTCACGTGGACCGGGGCGCCGTCAGGGTGCTGCTGGTGTCAGTT
>JBFGFG010000314.1:0-3213 GCA_041579655.1 Nitriliruptoraceae bacterium | reverse complement strand
GTGGGCCGCCGCGAGCGCCGCCGCATCGGCCGCGTCCTGCGCCCGCCCGGTCGCGCTCGCGACCGACCCCAGCCCAACGGCCACGCCGAGCACCACGGTGGCGGCGGCAGCGGCCAGCCCGATCATCGCGATCACCGCCGAGCCCTCCTCGCGCGAGCGGCCGCCGCCGCCCGCAGCGCCGGCCGCGGTGCCGCCCGCGGTGCCGGCTGCGGGCCGGCCCGGCGCACGGATGCGCACGGTCACGGTCGGGCCCCCGGCTCGAGCGGGGCGGAGGCCTCGGCCTGCATCGGCACGCGCAGGCCGAGCCACCGGCGCTCGACCGAGACCGTGACCTTCGCGACGCCGGCGGTGATGCGCACACGGGTGGCGCCGGCCAGCGGACCGGCCGCCGCGGACGCCGCAGCGCGATCGCCGGTCACGGCCACAGCCCGCGCGCCGGCCCGGGCCGCCTGCTCGAGCGACAGCTGGGCGCTGAGCAGGCCGACCACACCGAGCAGCGCCACCAGCAGCAGCGCCACCAGCGGCAGCACCAGCGCAGACTCGAGCGCGACGACGCCGTCCTGACCAGCGCACGGTGGGGGTGGCACCAGCGCTCGCCGTCGACCGGCTGGACCGCTCACGCGCCGACCACCGCCCGCAGCTGGCGCATCACCGCGCTCAGCAGCGAGGTGATCGCCCCGCCCCTCGCCCAGCTGATCGCGAGCCCGGCGATGGTCGCGCCGAGCACGGCGACCAGCCCGTACTCGGACACCATCGAGCCGTCCTCGGCGCCGTCCGTCGTTGCCATGTCCTGGTGCTGCGCGGTCGGTCGGTCCGGTCCTCGCATCGGGGTGATGTGCTGCACGTGTCGCTCCTGGTGTCGGGTACCGACCCGGTGTACGAGCAGCCGCGCCCCGCGCGACGGGCGGTCCGGCCGCCCCTGTGGACGACGGCCGACGGCGCGGGACGACCTCCCGGAACCGGCTCCCGCGGCAGCCCCGCCAACTAGGGTCGAACGCGTCGGGGAGGCCGCCATGCAGGTCACAGCGAGCGTGACGTCGGTGTCGTGGATCCCGTCCGAGGCGATGGACGGGATGGCCCGGCTGCCGATGGACGTCGGGCTCGGCCACTACGACGACCCACCGCCGGACGCCATCGCCGGCGCCGACGAGATCGAGCAGCTGCGCCTCGCCGACCGCTTCCGCTTCGCGAACCACCTCGCCGTCGAGGTCGAGGTGGCTGACGGCGCGATCACCGAGGCCCGCAACGTCGGCAGCGCACACCTCGGCGCCACGAAGGTCGCGCTCGGCGTGGGCACCATCACCGTGCCGGCCGTGGGCTACCCCGCGATAACCACGATGGAGCTGGCGGACGACCGCTCGTCGGTGACGTTCGTGCAGACCGCGGGCGGGCGCACCGGCGCGCCGCTTCCGCGGAAGCTCCACCGCCCGCCGTGGATCCGGCTGGTCGCGCCGACGGCGTGGACCACGCTCGCGCTGACCGTGCACGCCGACGGGACCGTGTCCCACGAGCTGCGCGGCGCGAGCCCGTTCCCGCGGCACTGGATCTACGACGAGACGGGCGCGCTGACCGGCAAGTCCGGGGTGATCAGCTTCGACGACTGGGCCCGCAGCCAGGCGCCGGACGAGACCCCGTGGCACGACCACGACCGCGAGGCGCTGGTCACCGAGGTCGAGACCGCGCTCGAGCGCGAGCTGTCGCTGGCGATCATGCGCGGCGGCGAGACCCCGCACATCGAGGAGCACGACACCGGCGCGACGCTGCTGCAGCAGGGCGGGCCGGGCGACCAGCTGCTGCTGCTGCTCGACGGCGTGGTGCAGGTGGACGTCGACGGCGAGGTGCTGGCCGAGATCGGGCCGGGCGCCGTGCTCGGCGAGCGGGCGGTGCTCGAGGGCGGGCTGCGGACCTCGACCGTGACGGCGCTGACACCGGTGCGGGTCGCGGTGTGCGAGGCGGCGCAGCTGGACCGCGAACGGCTGGTCGACCTCTCGCAGGGGCACCGCCGCGAGGAGCAGCAGAACCCGTGACGCAGATCCGGCTGCTGGGTGTGCGCGGCTCGACACCGGCCACCGGCGTGGCGTTCGCGCGCCACGGCGGCGACACCTCGTGCGTGGCGCTCCTCGACGACGACGGGGTGCCGCGCCTGCTGCTCGACCTCGGTACGGGAGCCCGCAACCTCGGCGCGCTCACCGGTGGCGCGGCGTTCCTCGGCACCGCGTGGCTCACGCACCTGCACTGGGACCACACGCACGGCATCCCGTTCGCGCGCACGCTGGACCACGACGAGGCGCAGCTGCGCGTGCACCTGCCCGAGCAGGGCGTCGACCCCCGCGAGCTCGTCGCCCGCACGCTCGGCCCGCCGCACTTCCCGATCACCCCCGACCAGCTGCGCGGCGACTGGTCGTTCGAGTCGATCGACGAGGGCTGGCACGAGGTGCCGTTCGGCGACGCCACGGCGCGCGTGCTCGCCCGCGAGATCCCGCACAAGGGTGGTCGCACGTTCGGCTACCGCGTGGAGGCACCGGGCCTGCGCGTGGCGTACATGCCCGACCACCACCCGGGCGCGCTCGGTGCCGGCGAGGACGGCTACGGGCCGCTGCACGAGGCGGCGCTGACGTTGGCCGACGGTGTGGACGTGCTGCTGCACGACGCGCAGTACCTCGGCGAGGAGTACGCCGAGCGCGCCTCGTTCGGCCACAGCGCGGTGGAGTACGCCGTGGCGTTGGGCGTCGCCGCGGGCGTGGGGCAGCTGGTGCTGTTCCACCACGACCCGATGCGCACCGACGTCGAGCTCGACGCCGTCGCCGCCGCCTGGGCCGACCACCCCCTCGACGTCGTGGTCGCCCGCCAGCACAGTCACTCGGACAGCCGCGAGGGCTGAGCCTCGGCCGGTTCGGTCAGGTGACGTCGAGCAGCCACGTGCCAGCCCAGCTCGGCAGTCGGACGCGGCCCAACCCCCTGCCCCGAGGGTGGCGGTGGGTCGTCACGTGAGGCCGTCGAGGGCGCTGACCAGCAGCGGGCCGGCGATCACGAGCAGCGCGGCGGGGAGCAGCAGCAGCGCCGTGGGCAGCGACAGCCGGGCGCCGAGCAACGCGGCACGCTCCATCGCCAGCTGCTGTCGGGCGCGACGGTCGCGCGCGGCGAGGGCGCGCAGCAGCGGACCGAGCGGCACCCCGGTAGCGGCCGCGTCCGCGAGCGGGCCCGCCAGCGCAC
>JBFGFG010000313.1:0-3227 GCA_041579655.1 Nitriliruptoraceae bacterium | reverse complement strand
TCAGCACCTCGGACTCGTCGATGTAGTCCACGCCGAGCGACTGGATGACCTGCGCCTCGACGAAGTGCCCGATGCGGACCTTGGCCATGACCGGGATCGAGACCTCGGCGATGATGCCGTCGATCATGTCCGGGTCGCTCATGCGCGACACGCCGCCGTCACGGCGGATGTCGGCCGGGACACGCTCGAGGGCCATGACGGCGACGGCGCCGGCGTCCTCGGCGATGCGCGCCTGCTCCGGGTTGACGACGTCCATGATGACGCCGCCCTTGAGCATGTCGGCCATGCCGCGCTTGACGCGGGTGGTGCCGGTGGTCGCGGCGTTCTGATCGGTCATGACGATGTTCCTGTGCGAGAAGTCAGGGAGGGTTCAGGGCGTGCAGGGTAGACCCGCAGCGGGGGTCCACTCACGACTGGAGCCGTGCGGACGGGTCCAGTTCGCGTCCGCCCGTCAGGGGGCCGCGGGGAGCCGCTTCGTGGGCACCAGGTGCAGCCACGTGGGCCCGTGCTTGAGCGGGAACGGGGCGCCGTCGACGGTGAAGCTCCACGGGTCGGAGGCCGACGCACGGGTCCACTCCCCCTCGTACCACGCGCCGTCGCGCAGCAGCACGGCGCGGCCGTTCCCGGTCGTGCGGGTGTTGACGTACGGCGAGCCGGCCGTGTCGCAGCAGCCACCCGTCGTGAGCTCGACACCGAGCGCGATGACGTTCGCTGCGCCGACGGGGTCCCCGGACACCGTCGGCTGCGGCGTGCCGTTGGAGTCGCGTCGGTACACGCCGGCGGGGGCGTCGTACGTCCACCCCGACGTGGTCTGCTTGCTCATCGAGATCGCGAACCGGGTGCCGTCGCAGGTGGCGCAGGCCCCGGCAGGCGCGTCCACGTCGAACGTCCAGCTCCACGCCGGCGCCGTCAGCTCGGTATCGCGGCGCAGCGCCTCGGCGTACACGGCCTCGCCCTCGGCGAACAGGTTGCTGGGACGCTTGCGGCTGCGGTCGCGGTACACCCCGGCGTTGCCCTCCGTCAGCAGCACGCGCGTCGCGCTGCGCACGGCGGACTCGACCTCGGGACGGCCGCCGGAGTACAGCAGCACACCCGAGAACGCGGGGAGGATGTCAGCGTCCACCAGACGCGCCGAGCGGATCGGGCCGACACGCTCGGGGACCTGGCTCTGGAACACGGCGAAGAAGCGCGTGATGCCGCCCTCGACGAGCTCCTCGATGACCACGTCGGCGACCTCGAGCCCGGCCTGGGGACGCGCCTTGGCCGTGTTCTCGATCTTCACCGACAGCGCCGGGCGCTCGACGTCCGCCTGCGTGACGACCGTCCCGGTCAGCGGCGCGAACGGCCCCGTCGGCGACGGCGACGGCGAGGGGCTCGGTGACGGGCTCGGCGAGGGCGAGGGCGAGGGGCTCGGCGACGGCGCCGCCACCTCCTCCGTCCCGCTGCATGCCGCGAGCAGCAGCGTGCTGGTGAGCACGGCGGCGACGGTGCGCAGCACGCGTCCACGGACGAGACGGTCTGGACGCGGCACGAGGACTCCGGGCTGGGAGCGCAGGAGGCTATCGAGCAGCACAGGCCGGACGGCAGCACCGTGACGCTGCCGGGGCGTGTCAGGCGGTGCCCTCGAGCACCTCGGCGTACACCGAGCGCACGCGCGTGGCGACCCACGGCCAGTCGTAGCTCGTGACCGCGTCGCGGGCAGCCGCGACCTGGGCCTCGCGCAGCTTCGGGTTCGTCAGCAGCACGTCCACGGCCGCCGCCAGCGCGCGGCTGTCGCCGGGCGGCACCAGCCGCGCCGTCACGCCGTCGTCCACCACCGACCGGAAGCCGGGCAGGTCGGATGCGACGACGGCCGCGCCGGCGGCCATCGCCTCGAGCAGCACGATCCCGAACGACTCCCCGCCCAGGGCGGGCGAGACGAACACGTCGGCGGCCGCGTACACCCGCGGCAGGTCGTCGGCCGACACCCGGCCGAGCATCACCACGTCCGCACGCAGCGCGGCCGGCAGCAGGGACTGGCAGCGCTCGCGCTCGGGACCGTCGCCCACCACGACCATCCGCAGCGCCGGGTGCTGGGCCTTCAGGTGCGCGAACGCCTTCACCGCGTGCTCGAACCCCTTGCGCGGCTCGAGGCGTCCGACGAACAGCAGCACCGGGCCGCCGCCCGACAGCGGGTCCAGCGGCGACGCGCTCGCGAAGCGCTCCACGTCCACGCCGTTGGGGAGCACCCGGAACGATGCTTCGGGGAGCCCCAGCGCCGCCGCGTGGTGCGACTGGGCAGCCGGCGAGACCGCGATGCGTGCGGCCACACCGCTGATGCGTCGGCGCAGCAGCGGCCCGACCACGCCGTACAGCCCCGTCGTCTCGGCCCAGGCGTGGTGGGTGGTCACCACCGGTGCGCTCGCGCCCAGCGCTGCCAGCCCGACCGCAGGCACCGCCGGCTCGTGCACGTGCACGATGTCGGGCCGCGCCTCCTCGATGGCCCGTCGCGTGCGGCCCACGACGCCAGGTCCGAGCGCCACCGGCGCGACCGAGCCGTTGAACCGCACGCCCAGGCCACGTCCCACGTCGACGTGCGCACCCGGCAGCGATCCCGGCCCGATGGTCACGACGCTGTCACCGACCGATCGCAGCTGCTCCGCGAGCAGGGCGACGTGCTCCTGGACCCCACCGGGGCGGTCGAGGTCGTAGGGGCAGACCAGGGCGACCCGCATCAGCCGACCCGCCAGCTCGGGTCGTCGAGCCACCCGTCGGGGTCGCGCCGCCACGCAGCGACCGCCGGGTGGTCCGGCTCGCGGTCCACCAGCCAGTTGCGCACGAACACGTGCCACTGCTCGGGGAAGCGACGCACCAGCTCCTCGAGCCGCCACGCGACCTGCTGGGTCCCCTCGGCGACCGAGAGCTGCGACAGCTCCATCGCGGGTCCCTGGATCACACCGTGCCAGTCGTCGCCGCGGGTCATGAACGCCCCGACGGCCACGGGCCGCCCGGTGCGCCGGGCGAGCGCCGCCACGCCGGGCGGCAGCCGGCAGGGCTCGCCGAAGAACGACACGACCGGCCCCTTGCGCGTCAGGTCACGGTCGGCAAGCAACGTCGCGAGGCCACCGTCGGCCACCACCCCGGCCAGCCGGTCGAGCATGTCGCCGCCACGCACCAGCGGGATCACGCCCAGCCCGGCGCGCTGACGCAGCTCCACGAAGCGGTCGAACAGCCGACGGGGCTCCACG
>JBFGFG010000312.1:0-3229 GCA_041579655.1 Nitriliruptoraceae bacterium | reverse complement strand
TGCGTCCCTTCATCGGCCTCGTGCCGCACGCCGACGTGCTGCAGCGGTCGGTCGACGGCTCGGAACGCGGTGCCGAACGGATCGCACGACGCCGCTCCCACCCACGCCACGTGGCCTGGCTGGAGGGCTCGGACGGCAGCAGCCCCGCCGACGTGGACGAGTGGATCGCCGAGGGAGCGCTGCTCGTGGACGACCAGCCACGGCTACGGGTGCTCGAGCAGCAGCTCGTGGACGGCCGCCGTGTGGTCGGGCTGCTGGGGCTGGCCGCGCTCGCGGACCTCGTCCCGCACGAGGGCACCGACCCGGGCGCGGTTCGTCGGCGCATCGAGCGGGACCGCCGACAGCAGGTGGACAGCCGGCCGCTGCTGGCGGTGCTCCCGGCCGATCCCCCGGGCGCGTCCGAGCTGATCGCGACGATCACGCAGCGGGCGCCTGAGCTCGACCTGCACGACGACGACGGCGTCATCCACCGCAGCTACGTGTGCACCCCCGACGAGGCGGCCGAGCTGGCGCGGATGGTGGCGCACCTGCCGTGCCTGCTCGCGGACGGTCACCACCGGGCCGCGGCCGCCGCAGCGCTCGGTCGCACGAGCTTCCCGACGATGGTGGCGATGGCTGCGTGGGCTCCCCGGCTGCTGCCGGTGTGGCGCATCGCGGCGATCACCCGGCACGGCCGCGACGCCGTGCACGCCTGGATGGACACCCTGGACGGGGCCGGCGAGGTCGAGGTGCACTTCGACGGCCGGGTGCGTCGCAGCGGGACCGACGGTCTCGAGCTGCCGGTTGCCGCCACGCAGCGCTACGCGGAGTCCGTGCCCGGCGTGCAGCGGGTCACGAGCACGGCCGACCTCGGCATCGTCGCCGTGGCGCAGCGCGACGGCGCCGTGGTCATCGGCAGCCGCGCACCGACGGTCACCGACGTGCTCGGCGCCGTCGCTGCCGGGCGACCGCTGCCACCGAAGTCAACGGCATTCCACCCCAAGCCGCGCGTGGGCCTGGTGTTGCACCGCATCGACAGCGACTGAGCGCACGGGAGGGCCACGTGACCGAGGAGAGCGGCCAGCAGCCGCCTGAGCGCGAGCCTGTCCCCGTCCCGCCCATCCAGCGACACCACGACGGCGTGATCGCGATCGACACGATGACCGGCGGCATGAGCTCGGTGACGGCGGGCTACCTGCTCGACGCACCACGCCCGGCGCTGATCGAGTGCGGCCCGGCCCGCGGCATCGAGCATCTCCTCGCCGGTCTCGAGCACCTCGGCGTCGACGCGGGCGAGCTCGCGTACGTGGTGCTCACCCACATCCACCTCGACCACGCCGGCGGCGCCGGTGACGTCGCAGCAGCGTTCCCCGGCGCGAAGATCGTGGTCAGCGAGGTGGGAGCGCGCCACCTCAACGATCCCACGAGGCTCAACCAGTCGGCGCGACAGGTGTACGGATCGGTGTTCGACGCCGTGTACGGCGACTGCACCCCCGTGGTGGCCGAGCGCATCATCGGCGTGGCGGACGGCGACGTCATCGACCTCGGCGGTGGCCGACGGCTGGACCTGCAGTACGCGCCCGGCCACGCCAAGCACCACGTCGGCGTGCTCGACTCCGGCAGCGGCGCGCTGTTCAGCGGCGACTCGGTCGGCGTCCGGCTCCCCGGCATGGCGTCGTTGCGGCCGGCGACCCCACCAGCGGACTTCCACCTCGACGCGGCGCTGGCCACGCTGGCGCGCTACCGCCGCAGCGAGCCCAACCGGGTCTACCTGGCCCACTACGGCCCGGTCGATCCCCCGGACGAGGCGCTCGCCGAGGCAGAGCACCGCCTGCGCCTGTGGGCCACGACGGCCGAGGCCGCGTGGCTGGAGGCGACCGGCGGCGAGGTCGCCATGACCGGCACCGAGCGCGACCACGTGATCGAGACGCTACGACGACGGTTCGCCGACGAGCTGCCGAGCACGCCGGACGACGACGATCCCGATCAGCTGCGCCGGCTCGAGCTGCTGTCCGGGGTCGAGTCGAACGCAGACGGGCTGCTGCGCTGGCTCCAGCGCAGGGCAGACGGGACGCTCACGCCTGTCGGGTGAGGACGCTCAGCCGTCGGCGAGCGCCGCGTAGCGGTCCTCGGCGTCGAAGAACGCCTTGGACGACTCCACGATGCGACCGAACCAGCGTCGAGCCGCCTCACGGTCGTCCGCGCGGTCGGCGAGGTCGGCCGCGACGTACCAGGCACGCAGGTGGTGCTCCTCGACCTCCTCGACGGACTCCTCCACGAGCGCAGCGAGCACTGCGCGGGCGGCACCGAGGTCGCCGCCGTCGGCGACCCACGAGGCCCAGACGATGCGGCCCTCGTAGCGAGCTTCGTCGGGGACGGCAGCTTCCTCGTCCTCCATCGCCCGCACCAGCTCGGGGATGCGCTCCTGCCCGTCCCCGACCGCGCGCAGCGCGTCGGCGACGAGGTGGTTGTGCTCGACGCCGCCGGTGAGGCGCCGGTACGTGGCGAGCTCGCTGAGGGCGGCCTTGTACTCCTCCTCGAGGTACAGCGACACGCCCAGCGCCTCGCGGACCGAGCCCAGGCGCGGCAGCTGTGACTTGATCCACTGCAGGTGCGGGATCGCGGTGCGCCCATCACGCTCATCGAGGGCGGAGAGCGCGATCGTCATGTGCTGCAGGACGCGCTTGGCGTGCTTGGCGTCGCTGGCGGCCTTCTCGATCTCGCGACGGATCTTCTTGGAGAGGTCCACGGGTGCGTCTGCCGCGAGCGTGGGCTCGGGAAGCTTCTCGCCTCCGCGGGAGCCCTTCTCGTCACGCGAGGCACGCGGCGGCGCGTCGGCGCGTTGCGTTGCCCGCTCGAGCCCGGCTGGACCACGGTGCGGTCGCTCGGCCCCGCCTCGGTTGCCGCGCTCGCGGTCCCCGCCGTCACGCCCGGCACCATCACGGCCCGCGCCTCCGCGGGAGCCGCGGTCGTCGCGTCCACGTCCCCCACCGCCGCCGGAGCGGCCACCGGATGACGCACCTCCGCCGGAGCGGCCTCGGCCGCCTCCCTGGGACGCGCCCCCGCGACCTCGATCTCCGGCGTCGCGTCCGCGACCGCCACCGTTGGGCTGCTGCATGGGAAGACCGTCCTGATCGGGGGCTCCCAGTGCCTGGGAGCGATACATCGTGTCTAGCGAGGTGTCTGTAGCGAGCGTCGTTGCCGCACGGAGCGGCTCGAAAGAGGCAGAAACCTAGTCGAGGCGCCCCCC
>JBFGFG010000311.1:0-3309 GCA_041579655.1 Nitriliruptoraceae bacterium | reverse complement strand
TGAGCTGCCGACGACCCCCACCCGCGCCGCCGCGAGCGGCGCCGGGTCCGCCTCCGTCTGGACGGCCGCGTGACGGCCGACCAGCACGCACACACCCGCTCCACCGTCGCCGCCGCGACCTGGGACACACCTGACACCGGCGTCGTGCTCGGTCGGCTGCTGCTGGACGCCACGGCGCTGCAGCTGTGGGCCGGACGCGTCGAGCAGCAGACGGGCCTGGTCGTGGAGCCCCACCACGCCGTCACGGTGGCCGTCGGGCGCGCCCTCGTCGCAGCGCCGGGCCTCAACAGGGTCATCCGGCTCGGGCGGCCGGTCCAGCGCAACGGCGTGTCGGTCACGGTGGTGGACCGTGGTCACCACGTGCGCATCGACGACGCCGACGTGATGGAGCTCTCGGAGCTGGTCGCGGCCGCCACGCGCTTCGACGACGACGCCTCGTGGGAGCAGACCGGCCGCGCGCTGCGGTTCGTCCCGAGCCTGCTGCTGCGCTTCGTGCTGCGGCTGCTCGGTCTGATGGGCCGGGTCGGGGCAGCCGTGCCCGGCCTCGGCGTCGAGCCGGGCTCGATGGGCGCCGCCGTCGTCGAGCGTGGTGCCGGGTTCGACTCCCAGTTCAACCCGCCCGTGCCGCACGTCGCGGCGGGCGTGCACGTGGTGGTGGGCGAGGTCGTGGACCGGGTGGTGCCGCACGCCGGCGCCCCCGCCGTGCGCCCGACGCTGGAGGTCGACGTCTCGATCGATGCCCGGCTGTGCGCCAACGACGAGCTCGAGGTGTTCGTCGACGTGCTGCGCAGCTCGCTGGGCGACCCGTCCAGCATGGGCGCACCGTCCAGCACGGACCGTCGCTGAAGCGTCACGGGTAGAGTCCAGCGGCCCGTCCCGGACCGACCGCTGGAGCCGCCGTGTCCTCGATCGCCTCGTCAACCGCAGCAGGACCGCCGCCTGGCATGCGCGTGCGGCTGTCCTCCAACGAGTCGCCGTTCGGGGTCGCCCCGGCAGCGCTCGAGGCGGCCCGACGCATCGTGGAGCAGCTGCACCTGTACCCCGACGACCAGGCGGTCGCGCTGCGTACGGCGCTGGCCGAGGCCGAGGGCACGGACCTCGCGTCCGTGTCGGTCGGCATCGGCTCGTCCGGGATCCTGATGGACCTCGTCGCCAGCGAGTGCCCCGACGGTCGCGGCAACGTGGTGGCGTACGACCGCGGGTTCATCGTCTACCGCCTGGCCGCCCGAAACGCGGGCGTGGAGTACCGCGAGGCACCGACGGCCGGCCCGGCCACGCTCGACGGCTCCGGCTACGCCCGGGACCCGCAGGCGCTGCTGGACGCGATCGACGAGGACACGCGCGTCGTCATCGTGGACAACCCCGGCAACCCCACCGGCGCACACCTCGACGCCGAGGGGCTGCGTGCCGTCGTCGAGGGTGTGCCCGAGCACGTCACCCTGCTCATCGACGAGGCGTACTGGCAGTACGGCGCGGGGCACGGGGGCTACGCACGTGTCCGCGACCTCGACGTCACCCACCCCCGACTCATCGTCACCTCGACGTTCTCCAAGGCGCACGCGCTGGCCGGTGCCCGCATCGGCTACGTCGTGGGGGCCACCGACGTGGTGCAGCGCATCGACGGCTGGCGGCCGCGCTTCAACGCCAACGCCGTCGGTCAGGCCGCGGCGATCGCGTCGCTGGCCGACACCGAGCACATGCAGCGCACCGTCGAGCAGACCGTCAAGCAGCGCCGCCGCTGCGCTGCCGGTCTGCGCGAGCTCGGCATCCCGTTCACCGACGGGCTCGGCAACTTCCTCACCTTCGAGCTCGGCACCGCCGCCGGCCCGGTCGTGGACGACTTCGCCCGCCACGGCGTGGGCATCCGCCCGCTCCAGCCGTACGGCATGACCGAGCAGATCCGGGTCTCGATCGGCACCGCCGGCGAGATCGACGACTTCCTGATCGCTGCCGCGGACGTCCTCGCCGACGTTCCCGCGCGCGGCTGAGGAGCACCCTGTGCCACCCCTGCAGCTCTCCTTCATCACCAGCGCCGCCGAGCTCGACCAGCTCCGCCCGTCGGTGCGTGAGGTCGCCGTCGTCGGACGCTCCAACGTCGGCAAGTCCTCCCTGCTCAACGCGCTCGCGAACCGCAAGCAGCTCGCCCGCACCTCCAGCACGCCGGGCCGGACGCAGCTGCTGAACCAGTTCGAGCTGCAGAAGGGTGGGACGCTCGTCGACCTGCCGGGCTACGGCTACGCCAAGGCGCCCGAGGCGGTGCGTGAGGCGTGGAAGCGTCGCATGTACGACTACCTCGGCAAGCGCGAGGGGCTCACGATGATCCTCGTGCTGGTCGACGGCGCCGTCGGTCCCACGAAGCTCGACGAGGAGATGCTCGGCTGGCTGCGCGAGCGCAACCGTCCCATCACGATCGTGGCGACGAAGTACGACAAGGTGAAGCCGTCGCAGCGCGTGCGCCGTGCCCGTGACCTGTCGAAGGCCTGCGGCGTGAGCCCCGACGAGGTCGTGTGGGCGAGCGCCACCAAGGGCGACGGCCTCGACGAGCTGCGCGGCAAGGTCGAGCGCTGGCTCGCAGGGTGAGCTGAGCGCTGGCTCGCAGGGTGAGCTGAGCGCTGGCTCGCGGGTCGGGCGAGCGCTCAGCGGTAGCCGGTGCTGCGGTTGACGAGCAGGTCGGCGAGCGCCGAGGGCAGCCGCGGGACCAGCTCGCTGATCAGCCGCGTGTCACGGGGCAGGCTGTAGCGGCTGCGCGGACGGCGGGCGACCAGCGCGTGGAGCACCACGTCGGCGACGGCCTGCGGACCCACGGCGTCGGCACCGTCACGCAGCAGCTGGGTCGCGTAGCGCCGGGCGAAGGCGCGGTAGCGCGGGTGCAGCGCCTCGAACTCGTCCTCGGTCGGGCTCGAGCGCTCCCACAGCGGCGTCGCGATCGGGCCCGGCTCGACGAGCGCGACGTGGACCCCGTGCGGCTTGAGCTCCCGGCGCAGCGCGTCGCCGTAGCCCTCGAGCGCGAACTTCGACGCGTTGTACGGACCGAACAACGGTGCGGCGACGCGACCGGCCACCGAGCTCATCAGCACCACACGCCCGCCCGTGCGCACGAGGTCGTCGATCAGCGGTCGCACGGTGCGGTGCACACCCAGCACGTTGACGTCGAGCTGGTTGCGCAGCGCCTCGGTGGTGGTGTCCTCGATCGGGGAGGTCACCGCGATGCCGGCGTTGGCGACGACGCCGCCGAGCGAGCCGCCGGCCGCCGCCCGGACCCGGGCGATCCCGGCCGCGACGGCGTCGTCGTCCACGACGTCGAACACC
>JBFGFG010000310.1:0-3315 GCA_041579655.1 Nitriliruptoraceae bacterium | reverse complement strand
CTGGCTGCAGCTGGACCGACCCGCCCCCGTCGAACATCCGACCAACGCTCACGAACTATCTCCTGAGAACAGTTCAGCACCGAGAACTCACCCGATACGGACAAGATACTGCTCGTCGAGGGTGAGACCATGCTCCCCATGAACACAACCCTCGCTCCCACACCCACCCGACGCCTGCGCGGCGTGCTGGCGACGGCGGCCTCGCTCGCCGCGACGCCGCTGCTGCCCACGGACTACCTCGACCTCGTGGCACCGCTGCGGTCCCGCGTCGACCTGCGCGCCCGCATCGTGGCCGTGATCCCCGAGACCGCGGACGCCTCGACCATCGTGCTGCGCCCCGGCCGCGGCTGGCGCGGGCACCTGCCCGGCCAGTACGTGCGCCTCGGCGTGGACGTGGACGGCGTGCGCCACTGGCGCGCCTACTCGCTCACCTCGGTCCCGGGAGCCGCCGACGGCCACATCCGCGTGACCGTCAAGGCGATCCCGGGCGGCACGGTCAGCACCCACCTCAACCGCGACGCCCGTCCCGGTGACATCGTCCAGCTCGAGCAGGCGGCCGGCGAGTTCGTGCTCGCCGAGGTCGCGCCCGCCAAGGCGTTGTTCGTCGTGGCCGGCAGCGGCGTGACCCCGGTGATGGGGATGCTGCGCAGCCAGCTCGCCGAGCTCGCTGACGTGGTGGTGGTGCACTGCGCCACGACCGAGACCGACGCGGTGTTCCGCGACGAGCTGCGGGCGTTCGCCTCCGCCGGACGCGTGCGGCTGGTGGAGCGCTTCAGCGACACCGACGGGCGGCTGACGCAGGACCAGCTCGCGACGATCGTCCCGGACCTCGCGCAGCGCCAGACCTGGGCGTGCGGCCCCGCTGGCCTGCTCGACGCCATCGAGGCCCGCTGGGCCGAGGCCGGCATCGACGACCAGCTGCACGTGGAGCGCTTCCGCCCGGACTTCGTCGACGCCGGCGACGGCGGCACCGTGACCTTCGCCGGCAGCAACCAGGACGTCGAGGTACCCGGCACGACCTCGCTGCTCGACGCCGGCGAGCAGGCCGGCGTGCTGATGCCGTCGGGCTGCCGCATGGGCATCTGCTTCGGCTGCGTCGTCCCGCTGCGCAGCGGGGCCGTTCGAGACATGCGCACCGGCGAGGTCACGCAGGCCGCCTCCAGCGGCGACGTCAGCGTCCAGACCTGCATCAACACCGCCGCGTCCAGCTGCGAGCTCGACGTCTGACCGGCACCCCACCCCCACACAGCTTCCGCCCACCCTCCCTGGGAGACACACCGTGACCACCATCCAGAACAAGCCCACCGACCCCACCGCCCACCTCACGGCCGAGGACGTCGAGGCGATCGGGCGCGAGCTCGACGCGATCCGTGCCAGCGTGATGGACACCCGTGGCGCCGACGACGCGGCGTACATCCGGCGGATGATCGACGTGCAGCGCAAGCTCGAGCTCGGCAGCCGCGCCGTGCTGCTCGCCTCGCTGTTCCCGCCCGCGTGGCTGCTGGGCACCGCAGGGCTGTCGATCGCCAAGATCCTCGAGAACATGGAGATCGGCCACAACGTCCTGCACGGCCAGTGGGACTGGATGCGTGACCCGAAGATCCACTCCACCACCTGGGAGTGGGACCACGCCTCGCCGGCCGAGATGTGGAAGCACTCGCACAACGAGCTGCACCACACCTACACCAACGTGGTGGGCCGCGACAACGACCTCGGCTACGGGATCATGCGCGTGGACGAGGACCAGCGCTGGGCGCCGATGCACCTCGCCCAGCCGCTGTGGAACCTCATCAACGCGGTGCTGTTCGAGTACGGCATCGCCGCCTACGACCTCGAGATCGGCCGCTACCTCAAGGGCCGCATCGAGAAGAGCCACTTCCGCAGCCAGCTGCGCAAGGTCGGGCGCAAGGTGCGCAAGCAGATGACCCGCGACTACGTGGTGCACCCGCTGCTGTCGGGGCCGTCCGCGGTGCCGACGCTGCTGGCGAACGTGACCGCGAACGTGGTGCGCAACCTGTGGACCCACTCGGTGATCATGTGCGGCCACTTCCCCGAGGGCGTGGAGACGTTCGAGAAGACCTCGATCGAGGGCGAGACCCGCGGCGAGTGGTACCTGCGGCAGATGCTGGGCGCGGCGAACATCGATGGCGGCAAGGCGTTTCACGTCATGACCGGCAACCTCTCGTTCCAGATCGAGCACCACCTGTTCCCCGACATGCCGAGCAACCGCTACCAGGAGGTGGCGCCGCAGATCCGTCAGCTGTTCGAGCGCTACGGCCTGACCTACGTCTCGGGCGGGTTCCCGCGACAGCTCTCCTCGGCGTGGGCGAAGGTCGTGCGGCTGTCGCTGCCCAACGACGTGCTCGCCAAGCTCGGCGACCCGCGCCAGGCCCGTCGCGCCGACGCGGACAGCACGCGCGAGCCCGCGGAGAAGGTGCCCGTCGCTGTCTGAGTCGGGCAGGTGCGGGAGGCGACGGCGTCGAACCTCCCCGGGTGACGTGCTGACCACGAACCCGGAGCTTCCGTTGCGCACACCGTTGACCATCTCGACCGCCGCGCTCGCCATGGCCGCGTTCGCGTTCACCCCGGTGGCCGTGGACGCGGACGCCGACGGCAGCTGCCACCTGGTGCGCGGGGGCGACACGACCGAGGACGCGAGCGACGACGTCGAGGCGTGCCGCCAGGACGTCTGGTTCCACGCCAACGGCACGCAGGTGGACAACCTCGACAACGCGCAGGGCAGCTACGCGGTGTGGGACACCACCCCGCCGGCCGCCTCGGTCACCAGCGGTGCCGGCAACGGCGTGCTGGCCAACAGCGCCCTGCACCAGCAGGTCGAGCCGTTCGACGACCGCGGCGCCTTCGTGGCTGCCGGGACGTTCGACGGGGCCATCGACGACGTCATCGTCGAGCTGTACCTGTTCACCCCGGGCACCAACATCGACGACACCTCGGCGCCGGTCGTGCGCGGTGACTACAGCGTCGACGCCGAGCTGACGGTGGACGGGTTCGCCGTCGCGACGCTCGCCGACCAGGTCGTGACCCTCGAGGACGCAGGCGACGCGGTGCAGCGCATCACCTTCGCGTTCCGCGACGTCTCGACGATCATGGCGATGGTCGGCTCGCTCGACGGCGCCCACGAGGTCGAGGTCCGCGTCCACGACCTGGCGATCATCAGCGACGCCGCGGTCATGGTGTACGACACGACCGAGGTCCCCGCCGGCATGGTGTTCAACCCGCCGGCCGAGCTGCTCGCCGAGGTCGACTGAGCACCCAGCCACGAGCACGACCCACCAGGACGGGCCACGGCAGCTG
>JBFGFG010000309.1:0-3339 GCA_041579655.1 Nitriliruptoraceae bacterium | reverse complement strand
GCCGACGTCGGTGCCGGGCGGACGGATCGAGCCGAAGTGCCCCGTGACCCAGACCTGGTCGCCGACCTGCAGCACGTCACGGACGCGCCCGTCGGTCTGCCACGAGGTCGTGGGTGTGGCCAGCGGCTGGTTCGGCTCGGGGTCGGTCGGCTGCGTGTCCACCACCAGCGTGTAGGCGCTGGCCCCGGCCTTGACCTTCACCGCCACGGTCCACCGACCGGTCTGCGGGCCCTCGTGCACGACCACCTTCGGGTTCGCCGCCCCGTTGTCGTACGCCACGGCCGAGCTGGACCCCGGCGGTCGCAGGAACACGTTCAGGTCGGCGGTCGGCTCGTCCCAGCTGAGCGTCACGGTGATCTCGCTGGGCACCGCGACGTTCACGCCGTGCACGAACCAGCTCGGCCCGGCGGCGTCACCGGAGCCGGTGAACGTGGTGCTGGTGACGCCCGGGACCGCGGCGACAAGGCTCCCGACGAGCATCGTCAGGGCGAGCAGGGCGGCGGGTCGGCGAAGTCGGGGGAGCATCAGGAGGCCGGGCGTAGCGAGGTGGCACCGTACGGCCAGCCATGGACGGCGGTCAGCGTCCGTGCGGACAGAGGGGAGCGTCAGCGGTCCTCGGGGTACGGCCGCAGCAGGAACGTGGCCATCCCGCGCTGCAGCGCGCCGGCGGCACGGCTGAAGTCGCCGCCAACGTGGATGCGGTCGCCGTCCATCGTCATGGTGTGCACGCCGAGCGCGCTGTTGACCCCCGGGTCCCAGGGCAGCAGAGCCCCGTCGGCGAGGGCGAACGCGGCGAGGTGGCGTCGTTGTTCACCGTGAACGTTCGCGATGCGGCCGCCGGCCTTGCCGAAGTGGCCACCCACGTACACGCTCGTGCGGTCGCCCACGCACGCGGGCGTGCCGCCGTCCGTGGACGCTGTCCACCCCTCGATCGGGACCCCCGTGACCGCGTCCACGGCCTCGATCTTGGGGCTCGCGGTGCCGGCGATGTGGTTCCAGTCACCGCAGATGATGACGCGGTCGGTGAACTCGCTGTCCGCCGGCGGCACGACCATCATCAGGATGACGTTCTTCTGGCGCGGGTTGAGGTCGCCCTCGGTGTAGACGTCCGGTGCCCACGCCAGCGCCACCTCCGGCGCGCTCATGTGGACGGCGCCGCCGCTGTTGCGCGGCTCGCCGTTGAGCAGGCCGAAGTGGCCACCGATGTACAGCGTGTCGTCGGCCCCGAACGCGAAGCTGGTGACCTTCGGCGAGCAGCGCGGCGGGCAGTCGCCCGCCACCTGGCGGACCACCGGGCGGAAGTCCTCCTGCAGCGCCCCCGTCGTCGGGGAGACCGCAGCGACGTACTTCTGCGTGGTGCCACCGATCCGCGAGAACTGGCCTCCCACGAGCACCCGGCTCCCGTCGGGCGTCACCGTGACGGTGCGCACGGTCCCGCTGGCGTCCGGGTTCCACGGCAGCAGCGCTCCGGTCGCGGTGTCGATCGCGGCCAGCCGTGATCGCGCCACGCCGTCGACGTTGCGGAACGAACCGGCCACGTACATAACCGACCCGTCGGGCGACGCGGCCATCGACCAGATCTTGTTGTCGAAAGCAGGCGCGTGGGGGAGCGGCTCGCCGGTCACGGCGTCGAGCACGGCGAGGCGCTCGCGAACCAGGGTCTGCGCCTCGCTGGTCTTCACGCCGCGCTCAGCGATCGACTGGAAGTGCCCACCGAGCCACAGCTGGTCGCCGACCCGCACGATCGACCGCACGCGCCCGACGGCCTGCCACGACGACGTGGGGGTGTCGTACGGCTGGCGCAGCGCTGGCAGCGGGGCCGTCGGGGCGTCGCTGCCCTCGACCTCCACCCGCAGCACGTACGGGGTGGCCCCCACGAGGGTCTTGACCGCGACGCTCCAGGTTCCCAGCTGCGTCGCGTCGTGGTCGAGCACGATCGGGGACGCACCGCGGCGCGACGCGACGGAACCGCCGTCAGGTGGTCGCAGGAACGCCTTCAGCTCAGCCGTGGGGTCGTCCCAGCTCAGCGTCACCTGCACCGGGCCAGGCGTCGTGACCTCGACGTCGTGCACCGCCCACGCGGTGATCGCCGCGTCGCCGTGCGCCTCCACCACGCCGACCGTCCGCTCGGCAGCGACGGCCGGCGTCAGCGTGCCCAGCACGAGCGCCGCCGCTGCCACCAGCGCCGCCGACGAACGCGTGAGCGTGAGCGCGCGTGCGGGTGCGGATGTCATGGTGACGCCAAGCTGAGGAGCTCGACCGACTCTACGGGTGCGAGGTGGGCCACGATGGACGGTCGTGCGCCCGCAGCGCGCGGCGTCCGTGGGTCGCCCGTCCGGTTAGCGTGTTCGCCCCATCGTCGAACGACCCTCGAGAGCCACGTGGACACCGAGACCCCAGACACCCCCGACGCCGTCGGCGCCGGACGCTTGTGGGGGGCTCGGATCAGCGCAGGACCGGCCCCCGAGGCCTGGGCGCTCGGTGTCTCGACGCACTTCGACGTGCGCCTCTGGGAGGAGGACCTCGACGGCTCCCTCGCCCACGCGGCCGAGCTGCACCGCATCGCGATCCTCGACGAGGACGAGCACGCGGCGATGGCCGACGCGCTGCAGCGCTGCAAGCAGCTGTTCCGCGACGAGGCGTTCCCGCTGCGTGACGACGACGAGGACGTGCACGGCGCCATCGAGCGCTGGCTCGTCGACGAGCTGGGTCCGCTCGGCGGCAAGCTCCGGGCCGGTCGCAGCCGCAACGACCAGATCGCGTCCGACCTGCGCCTGTTCCTCAAGCGCCGCACCCACGAGATCGTCGCGATGGTGCGCGCGCTGCAGACGGCGCTGTGCGACGTCGCCGAGGCGCACATGGGGTGGCTGGCACCCGGGATGACGCACCTGCAGCGCGGTCAGCCGGTGCTGGTGAGCCATTCGCTGCTGGCCTGGGTGTGGATGCTCCAGCGCGACGTCGGTCGGCTGCAGGACTTCGGCGCACGCGTCGACGAGGGCGTGCTCGGTGCCGGGGCGATGGCGGGCACCACGCTGCCGCTGGACCCCGCTCGCACGGCCGCGGACCTCGGCTTCGCTCGCGTCGCCCAGAACTCCATGGACGCCGTGGCGTCGCGTGACCTCGCCGCGGAGTTCCTCGCCGCCTGCGCCATCCTCGGCGTGACCTGCGCGCGCATGGGTGAGGAGCTGGTGCTGTGGGCCAGCGCCGAGTTCGGCTTCGGTCGCCCGGGGGACGCGTTCACCACCGGCAGCTCGATCATGCCGCAGAAGCGCAACCCCGACACCGCCGAGCTGGTGCGCGGCAAGTCCGCGCGGCTCGTGGGTGACCTGATGACGATGC
>JBFGFG010000308.1:0-3392 GCA_041579655.1 Nitriliruptoraceae bacterium | reverse complement strand
GGTGGACGCGGCGTGCACCGCCACGCGCGAGGCGCTCGGAGCGGTTGATGGCGTCGAGGAAGGCGCGGGCGCTGGCCTCCACGACGTCGGTGGCGACACCGCGGCCGGTGAACGCGTTGCCGCCGACCTCGATGGTGATGGTGACGGTGGCGAGCGCGTCGATGCCCTCGGTGACGGCGCCGACGTTGAACACGGTCAGCTTCACGTCGGTGAGGCCGAGCGCCTCGCGCGTGGCGGTGCACGCCGCGTCCACCATGCCGTCGCCGGTCGCGGTGGCGGTGACGTACTCGCCGCCGCCCGCGGGGCGGATGGTGACCGTGGCGGTCGGCTTGGCCTCCGGCGCGTTGGCGCAGCTGAAGGACGCGAGCTCGTGGCCCTCGATGCGGGCGGCCGCACCGGTGTGGTCGAGCACGATGGCGCGCACGTCCTCGAGGTTGAGCTCACCCTTCTTGTCCGCGACCTCCTTGAAGGCGGCGAACGCGACGTCGACCTCGACGTCGGTCAGGTCCATCTCGAGCTGGTCGAGGGCCTGCTTGAAGGCGTGACGGCCCGAGTGCTTGCCCATCACGATCGAGCTGCCGGAGACGCCGACGTCCTCGGTGCGCATGATCTCGTAGGTGAGCCGGTCCTGGAGCACGCCGTGCTGGTGGATGCCGGACTCGTGGGCGAACGCGTTCGCGCCGACGATGGCCTTGTTCTTCTGCACCGAGTAGCCGGTGAGGCTGGACACCAGCCGTGAGGTGCGCAGCAGCTCAGGGGTGTGCACGCCGTGGTCGAGGCGCAGCAGGTCCTGGCGCGTGCGGATCGCCATCACCACCTCCTCGAGGCTGCAGTTGCCTGCGCGCTCGCCGAGGCCGTTGACGGCCACCTCGATCTGGCGTGCGCCGTTGCGCACGGCCTCCAGCGAGTTCGCGACGGCGAGCCCGAGGTCGTTGTGGCAGTGCACGGACAGGATGACGCCCTTGGCGTCGATCGACGGGATCTCCTTGCGGAGACGCACCATCCACTGGCCGTAGTCGTGCGGCAGCGCGTAGCCGACGGTGTCGGGGATGTTGATCGTGGTCGCGCCGGCCTCGACGGCCGCGCTGACCAGCTCGACGAGGAACGACCACTCGGTGCGGGTGGCGTCCTGCGGGCTGAACTCGACGTCGTCGGTGTGCGCCCTGGCCTGCTCGATGCCGGCGACGGCGGACGCGATGACCTGCTCGTTGCTGGCCTGGAGCATCGCGCGCATCTGGATCTCGGAGGACGAGATGAACACGTGGATGCGGCTGCGGGCGGCGGGGGCGAGCGCCTTGGCCGCAGCCTCGATGTCGCCGGGCACGCAGCGGGCGAGGCTGGCGATGACCGGCGCGGTGCTGATGACCTCGCCGCGGGCGTCGAGCCGGTCCTCGTTGCCGACGGTCTCGGCGACCGCCTTCACCGCGTCGAGGTCGCCCGCCGAGGCGGCCGCGAAGCCGGCCTCGATGATGTCGACCTGCAGCCGCGCGAGCTGCTCGGCGATCTCGACCTTCTCGCGGGCGTCGAGGCTGATGCCGGGCGACTGCTCGCCGTCGCGCAGGGTCGTGTCGAAGATGATGATGCGCTCGTCGGTGCCATCGGCGATGGCGCTGACGGCGCTGACGTCTGTGGGGCTGCTCATGGGGTCGTGCTCCTGCTGCTGGTGCCGCTACGGGCTGGCGTGGTCCCCGGTCTCGTTCGCCGCGTCGCTGTCATGTCGGGGTGGGACAGCGCCGCGGCGTCAAAGCGCCAGGAGCAGGAGGACGAGCCCGGCGACGACCGGGAACAGCAGCGCCACCTCGGCCGAGGTGGCGGTGGTGGCGGGCACGGCGACAGCGCGGGCCGGTGCCCGTCGCGTCTGGGGGGTGGGAGCGTGCTGCATGCCGAGCAGTGTGGCCGCCCGAGGCCTCCCGGTGCAACCCGCGACGAAAGGGGTGCTCGACTTTGAACACTTACATGCGGTGTGCGCACGTGCAGCTGCGGTCGAAGCGCGCGGGTCAGCCGGCGAGGGCTTCGGCAGCCTCGAACAGGCTCCGGATGCTCGCGTCGAAGTACGGGCCGTACATCGTGGAGCTGTCGTTGCTGTACTTGAACGAGTTCACGGAGCTCAGCACGCCCGCCCCGGTCGCGTCGTCGAAGCTCTGCAGCCACGGCCCGCCCGAGCTGCCCCCGGTCATGTTGCAGCGCAGCCCTTGCACGCCCGACCCGTACGGGTCGTTCACGGCCACGCCCGCGCAGTACGTCAGGTCGTTACCCCGGTACGGGCGACCGGCCGGGTAGCCGAAGCTCGACGTCTGCTGGTTGCGGGCGAGGTCGAAGTCGATGCCCTGACCACCGACCACCTGGGACAGGCTCTGACCGCTCTGCTCGCCGATGATCGCGAACGCGGCGTCCTCCTCGAAGTCCCCTGCCTGCCAGCCGGTCGTCGTGATCAGCTGCGTGGCGGGCCACTGCCCGAACGACGCGCCGTCGGCGTCGTGGTCCGGCACGAAGGTGAAGTTGCTCGCGTACCCGACGGCCTGGTCGTACACGCAGTGACCAGCGGTCAGCACCAGGTCGCCGGACGGTGAGTCGACGGAGGAGCCGGAGCACACGTAGTTCGACGCGCCGAGCGTGAAGTACACCTTGCCCGTCGTCGCCTGCACCGCGCCACCGCCGGTCCAGTCCGTCCCGGTCACGCTGCCGTCGCCCTTCGGCGGCTTGCCGCCACCGTTGCCACCGCCCTTGCCGCCCTTGGCAGCGGGCACCTTCGCGACGTCGCCCGGGACCTGACGCACGAGCACGTCCCGTGACCGGGCGCTGCCCATCCTGGCCGCTGACCAGAACCCCGGCGCGACCGAGTTCGCGACGGGGGCGGCGACGCCGTCGGGGCCGAACGCAGGGCCCGCACCGCGTGCGACTGCACCATCGAGGGGCGGCGCGGCACCGATCGCACCTGCCAGCAGCACACCAACGCAGAGGACGGACAGTGAGCGCATGGTGGTCTCCGTGGCGGGTTGGCCGGTCTGGTCCGTGGGCGACGGTGTGACGCGCGGCGCGCCCCGCAGGACCATAGGGAGCTGATGGGCGTGTCAAGCGATCTCCCGCGGGGCCGAGCGGTGAGACGCGCACGGTGTGCGACCAGCCACCCACGGCGGCGCAGCCCACGCACGCGGCGGCGATACCGTCCGCGGACCTCCATGACCGGGCACCTGTGCACCACGCGGCGACACCAACATCGAGCATCGAGGCCAGCGGCCCGCGACTGCTGCCGCTCTCGATCGCACGGCTCGCGGGCAACGTGCTGTTCCGGTTCGTCTACCCGTTCCTCGGGTTGGTGGCGGTCGACGTCGGGCTCGGGGCGGGCGCCGAGGGGCTGCTGATCACCGGCCTCGCGGTCGGCGGCATGATAG
>JBFGFG010000307.1:0-3430 GCA_041579655.1 Nitriliruptoraceae bacterium | reverse complement strand
GCCTACGTGGCCGAGAACGCGTACTACACGACATGACCACACCACCCAGCGACCCCCGCATCGCAGCAGCGCAGGACAAGGCCTCCGTGCTGCGCGAGGCCTTGCCGTGGATCACCCGGTTCCACGGCCAGACCATCGTGGTGAAGTACGGCGGCAACGCCATGGTCGACGAGCAGCTCAAGCGCTCGTTCGCGGCCGACATCGCGCTGCTGCACTTCGTGGGGCTGCGCCCGGTGGTGGTGCACGGCGGCGGGCCACAGATCTCCGAGCTCGCCGAACGCCTCGACGTGCGCTCGTCCTTCGTCGGCGGGCTGCGCGTCACCGATGCGGCGATGCTCGACGTGGTGCAGATGGCGCTGCTGGGGCAGGTCAACCCAGAGCTGGTGCGCCACGTCCAGGACGCCGGTGCGCCCGCCGTGGGCGTGGCCGGCACCGACGCCGGCATGCTCCACGTGCGTGCCGCGGTGGGGCCTGGCGGTGAGGACCTCGGTCTCGTGGGCGAGGTCGACGCGGTCGACACCACGGTCATCACCGACCTGCTCGACGACGGCCTGCTGCCGGTGATCGCCACGATGGGGCGCGGTCCCGACGGCGAGGTGCGCAACGTCAACGCCGACCTCGCGGCCGGCGCGATCGCCGCGGCGCTCGGCGCCTCGAAGCTGGTCTACCTCACCGACGTGCCGGGGCTGTACCTCGACTTCGGCGACGAGGGCTCGCTGCTGAGCGAGATCACCACCGGACGGCTGCAGGAGATGATCGACGCCGAGCAGCTGCACGCCGGCATGCGGCCGAAGGTGCGCTCGATCCTGCAGGCGCTGGGCGACGGCGTGCCCCAGGCCCACATCCTCGACGGCCGCGTGCTGCACGCGATCCTCATCGAGATGTTCACCGACGAGGGCGTGGGGACCATGGTCACCGCCGGCGACGGCGGCGACGCCGGCGTCACGCTCGAGGTGGACCGGCTCCCGGGGGCCGCGTCGTGAGCGGGGGCCCCGCCACCACCACGGGCCACGAGCGCAGCCTCGCGCGGGCCACCGCGCACGTGATGGACACCTACGGCACGCCCGGCCCGACCTTCGTGCGGGGCGAGGGCTCGGCGCTGTTCGACCACGACGGTCGCCCGTACCTCGACCTGCTGTGCGGGCTGGCGGTCACCAGCCTCGGCCACGCGCACCCGGCCGTCACCGCCGCCGTGACGGCGCAGGTCAGCACGCTGGTGCACACCTCGAACCTGCACCTCACCGAGCCCGCCCTCGAGCTCGCCGAGCGGCTCGCCCGCATCACCGGGTGGGAGGACGCCAGGACGTTCTTCGCCCAGTGCGGCGCAACCGCGAACGAGGCCGCGATCAAGCTGGCGAGGCGTCACGGGCTGCGCCAGCACGCCGGCAAGGTCCGGGTCGTCACGTTGGAGGGCAGCTTCCACGGCCGCACCTTCGCCACGCTCGAGGCCACCGGTCAGCCGGCGAAGCACGCGCCGTTCGCGCCGCTGATGGGCTACGTCGACACCGTGCCGTTCGACGACCCGGACGCGCTGCGCGCCGCGGTCACCGACGACACCTGCGCCGTGCTGCTCGAGCCGGTGCAGGGGGAGGGGGGCGTGCGTCCGGTCCCCGACGAGGTGCTGCTGGCCGCCCGCGAGGCGTGCGACGCGGTCGGCGCGCTGCTGATCTTCGACGAGGTGCAGACCGGCATCGGTCGCACCGGCACCTGGTTCGCGTTCCAGCAGACCCCGGTCGTGCCGGACGTGGTGACCTCCGCCAAGGCGCTGGCGAACGGGCTGCCGATCGGTGCCTGCATCGCCCACGGCACCGCGGCGAACGCGCTGCAGCCCGGCGAGCACGCCACCACCTTCGGGGGCAACCCGGTGACCAGCGCGGCCGCCTGCGCCGTGATCGACACCATCGAGCACGACGGGCTGCTCGAGCGGTGCCGCGAGCTGTCGGCCGCCATCACGGCCGGTGTCGAGTCGTTGGCGTCCACGCAGCCGCTCGTGGTGGGCGTGCGTGGACGCGGTCTGCTGCTCGGCATCGAGCTGTCGCAGCCGGTCGCGGCGGCCGTCGCCGAGGCCTGCAGGGAGCGCTTCCTGCTGGTGAACGCCGTCGGACCGTCTACCGTCCGGCTCGCCCCGCCACTCGTCCTGACCGACGACGAGGTCACCCTCGCGCTGGCAGGGATCGCCGATGCAGTCGCGGCCGTCGCCGCGGACCTGGAGACCACACCATGACCACCGTGCTCGTCATCGAGGACGACCGCGACGTCGTGACCCTGCTCGAGCAGCTGCTGCTGCACGAGGGCCACACCGTCGACATCGCCCGCGACGGCCTCGAGGGCCTCGTGAAGCTCACCACCAGCAGCCCCGACGCGGTGCTGCTCGACATCATGATGCCGGACGTGGACGGCCACCGGGTGCTCTCGCAGCTGCTCGAGGAGGGCGACGGCACGGTCCCGTTCCCGGTGATCGTCATCACCGGCTCGCCCGAGGGCGCGGCCAAGGCGCGGGTGCTGCTCGGCGAGAAGAACGTGTTCGAGAAGCCGTTCGACCCCCAGCCGCTGCTGGACCGCGTGCGCGCCGTGTGTGATGGAGAGGCCTGATGGTGACCCACTTCCTGCGGTCCGCCGACCTCACGCCGGCCGAGCAGTCCGCGGTGCTGACCACCGCCGCCCACCTGAAGTCCGAGCGCGACGAGGGCCTCGCGGCCGGACGCAGCTGCGTGCGTGACGACCTGCACGGTCGCACCGTCGCGATCGTGTTCGAGAAGCCGTCGCTGCGCACCCGCGTCTCGTTCGAGGTCGGCATCCACGAGCTCGGCGGCCACCCGATGAAGGTGGACGACGCCGAGATCGGCCTCGGCCGTCGCGAGACCATCGCCGACACCGCGCAGGTGCTGTCGCGCTTCGTGCAGGCCATCGTGCTGCGCACCTTCGGGCAGGAGCGCATCGACGAGCTCGCCGAGCACGCCAGCGTGCCGGTCGTGAACGCGCTGACCGACCTCGAGCACCCGTGCCAGGCCCTCGCCGACCTGCAGACGATGCACCAGGAGTTCGGTGACATCACCGGCCGCACCCTGACCTACGTCGGTGACGGCAACAACGTCGCGCACTCGCTGCTCGTGGCCGGCGCGCAGGCCGGCGTGAACGTCCGCGTGGCACACCCGGAGGGCTACGCGCCCGACGAGGCCATCGTGGCCACCGCACGCGAGGCAGCCAGCGCCAGCGGGGCCGAGGTGGTGGTGACCACCGACGTGCGCGCCGCCGCCGAGGGCGCCCACGCGCTGTACACCGACGTGTGGACCTCGATGGGGCAGGAGGTCGAGAACGACGTGCGGCTGAAGGCGTTCGAGGGCTTCCAGGTGGACGCGAGGCTGATGGGCCTCGCCGCCGACGACGCCATCCTGCTGCACTGCCTGCCCGCCCACCGCGGCGAGGAGGT
>JBFGFG010000306.1:0-3443 GCA_041579655.1 Nitriliruptoraceae bacterium | reverse complement strand
GGGCGACGTCGAGGTGCGCACCGCCGCGGGTCGAGCTGCGCGCCGCTGCCTTGGTCTTGGTCAGCAGCTCGGACCAGGTCGGGTGGTCGTCGTCGATCGGGCCACCGGCCGCGGTCGGCTTCGCCACGACGTCGTCCGCGCCGAGCAGCATCGCCTCGAACCGGGTCTGCGTGCCCTGCATCACGTGGCCGGAGAACATCACGACCGCGACCGTGGGGTGCTCCGCGCGCAGCCGCTTGAGCACGTCGCGGCCACGCATGTCCGGCATCTCCTCGTCGAGGATCACCACGTCCGGGTGCTCGCGCTGGACCATCTCCAACGCGGTCGCGCCCGACCCGGCCGTGCCGACCACATCGATCTCGGGGTCCTTCTCGAGCCGGCGGGTGATGAACCGTCGGGCGGTCGCGCTGTCGTCGACGACCAGCGTGCGGATGCGCCTCGGCTCGGTCACGAAAACTGTCCCGTGGGCTCGAAACCCAGCAGGTGCAGCTTCTCCACGAGCGCCTCGCGGGTGACCGGCTTCATCAGGTACTCGTCGGCCCCGGCGCGCAGCGCCTCCATGACGCGCCGCATGTCGGTCTCGGCCGTGACCATCATCTTGCGCATGCGGAACAGCGAGGGGTCGTCCTGGAGCCGGCTGACCAGCTCGAGGCCGTCCATCTCGGGCATGTGCCAGTCGATGAGCGCCACGTCAACGGCGTGGGAGGCACCGGCCAGCACGTCGAGAGCCTGCGCGCCGTCGCCGGCCTCGAGCACGTCGAAGCCGAGCTCCTGCAGCATGCGGCGCAGCACGGTGCGCATGGCGCGTGAATCGTCGACGACGAGGGCTCGCATCTCTTGGCTCCAGCGTGGGGTTGAGGTTCTGGCGATGGTTGGGGGGCCGACCCGGGTGGGTCAGACCGTGGCGGGCAGCTCGACGAGCCGGTCCACGTCCAGCTGTAGCAGCAGCGAGGACTCGAGCTTGTGCACTCCGGTGATGAGCGCGCGCAGATGCGCGGGCAAGGTGTCCGGCACGTCCTCGCGCTCGACACCCTCGAGCTCGACGACGTCACCGATGTCGTCCACCAGGAAGCTCACCGCGCCGTCCTCGGTCTGCACCACGACGTTCATCAGGCTGGTGGGATCCGGCGCGGGCGGCAGGTCGAGCCGCCGGCGCAGGTCGATCGCGGTCACGATCTGACCGCGCAGGTTGATCAGGCCGCCGATGGTCTCGTGGGCACGAGGCACCCGGGTCATCGGCTGGCTGCGGATCACCTCCTGCACGCGCAGGACGTCGATCCCGAACAGGGTCTCGCCCACCACGAAGGTGCACAGCTGGGTCGCGGAGGTGGCTGACATCGCTGCTCCTCAGACGGTCGTCGGGGCGAGGGCCCCGAGCAGGGTGAGCAGGACCTCGATGTCGACCACGTCGGTGACGACGCCCTCGACCACGGCCGAGCCGCTCAGGCCCGGGGTGACCACATCGCTGGTGACCGTGAGCCGTTGGTGGACGATGTCGACGATGTCGCCCACGACGAGCCCGATGTCGCGCTCGCCGCGGTTGAACACGATGACGCGCAGCGCGCCGGCGTCGTGCGTGGGGCGGCTCCCCGACTCGAGCACGTCGGCGGTGTGGAACAGCGGCAGGATGTGGTCGCGGTACTGCACGACCTCGCCCTCGCCGGAGCGCTCCACGGCGGCCGCCGTGAACTCCTCGAGCCGCGCGACCTGCGACAGCGGCAGCGCGAAGGTGCGCGTGGAGCCGAGGCGGAACAGCAGCAGCGTCTGCGCGTCCGCGTCGATCACGTCCTGGTCCTGCTCGACCTGCTCGTGGGTTTCGGCGGCCTGCGTGCTCAGACCGGCGTCGGCAGCGAGCCCGACGACGTCGAGGATCAGCGCGACCTGGCCGTCGCCCATGATGGTGGCGCCGGCGAACACCGTCAGGTCCCGCAGCTGCGTGCCGAGCGGCTTGACGACGATCTCCGAGGTGTCCTCGACCGCGTCCACGACCAGCCCGAAGGTGCGCTCGCCGGACTGGACCACCACGATGTGGTCGCCGGTGGGTGCGACGGGCTCGCTCGCGAGCTGCTGGTTGAGGAACACCAGCGGCAGCAGCTTGCCGCGCAGACGGTGCACCGGCGTGCCGTGCACGTGCTCGATCGTCGCGGCCCCGCCGCCGATGCGCACGAGCTCGAGCAGCGAGACCTGCGGGATCGCGTACGGCGCGCCATCGCTGCGCACCACGAGCGCCGGGATGATCGCCAGGGTCAACGGGATCTTGACCAGGATCCTCGTGCCACGGCCCAGCTCGGAGTGCAGCTCGACCGAGCCACCGATCTTCTCGATGTTGGTCTTCACCACGTCCATGCCGACGCCGCGGCCGGAGATGTTGCTCACGGACTCGGCGGTGGAGAACCCGGCCGCGAAGATCAGCTCGGTCATCTCGCGCTGCGACATCGACGCAGCGCGCGCCTCGGTGATCACGCCGCGCGCGAGCGCGAGGTCCCGGACGCGGATCGGGTCGATGCCGCCCCCGTCGTCGGCGATCTCGATCATCACCTGGCCGGACTCGTGGTACGCGTTCAGCGAGAGCGTGCCCTTGCGGTCCTTGCCTCGCCCCAGCCGGACGTCGGGCGACTCGATGCCGTGGTCGATGGCGTTGCGCACGATGTGGGTGAGCGGGTCCTTGATCGCCTCCAGCAGCGTCTTGTCGAGCTCGGTCTCCTTGCCCTGCATCTCGAGACCGACCTCCTTGCCGCAGAGCTTGGCGAGGTCGCGCACGACGCGGGGGTACTTCGCCCACGCGTTCTCGATCGGCTGCATGCGCGTCTGCATCACGCTGCCCTGCAGCTCGGTGGTGATCAGGTCCAGCCGCTGGAGCGTCGCGGCGAGCGCGCCGCCCTGGGTGTCCTTGGTGTGCTGCAGCACCTGGTTGCGGTTCAGCACCAGCTCACCGACGAGGTTCATCAGCGTGTCGAGCAGCTGGACGTCGACGCGGATGGTGGGGTCGGCGATCGCGCCGCCCTGCTGCGCATGCCGGCGTGCCTCGACGGTGCTGATCGCGTCGCGGGCGTCGTCGCCGGACACCAGGCCCCACTCGACGAGGATCTCGGCGAGCGGCCGGGCGTCACCGTCCTTCTGGGCCTGCAGCGCGCGGCCGACGTCGGCGTCGCTGATCTTGCCCATCTCCACCAGCACGTCACCGAGCCGGGGCGGGCCGGACGCGGTCGGCTTCGAGGCGGGCTCCTCGACCTGCTGCCCAGACGTCTCGGCGGGGGCGGGCTCGGCCACGGCCTCGCCGTCCGCCAGCGCGGTGAGCGCCGCGAGCAGCACGCTGTAGTCGCCGTCGCCCTCCTGCCCGCTGGCGACGATGTGGTCCATCATCGCGCGGATGGCGTCCACGAGCTCCAGCAGCGTGGAGACGATCTGCGGCGTGGCGGTGAGCTCGCCGTCGCGCAGCTTGG
>JBFGFG010000305.1:0-3452 GCA_041579655.1 Nitriliruptoraceae bacterium | reverse complement strand
GTCCTCGACCCGCCGCGGCTGCGGCGCCTGCTGGTGATGCCGGCGTGGCTGCGGCGGCGCGACGAGGTGCTGCTCACCGAGGCGGCGCGCGGGCTCGGCTGCTCGGTCGCGGAGCTGCGCGCGGACGTCGAGCTGCTCGGGCGCGTCGAGCTGCCGGGCCTCGGCTCGGTGTACGACCTCGAGGTGACCGAGGGCCCGGACCATGACGCGCGCATCACCGGCCACAGCGCGCTGCACCCGACCGTGCGGCTCTCGGCGATGGACCGCAGCCGCCTGCGCACCCTGCTCGCGACCGGCCGCGAGCTGCTCGCGCCGGTGCAGGTGCAGGACGGCATCGAGCACCTCGACGGACGGCTCGACGACGCGTCCGCCGTGGTGGTGGACCAGGACGTCGAGGTGGCGCTGCTGCGCCGGCTGCGCGACGCGATCGACACAGGCCGCGAGGTCGCGTTCCGCTACAGCCCCCGCGGCCAGGACCGCGACACGCCGCGCCGCCTGACACCGACCGCGCTGGTGCACGCCGAGGGCAACACCTACGTGGAGGGCTGGGACCACGACCGCGACGGTCCGCGCCAGTTCCGGCTCGACCGGCTGACCGACCTCACCCTCGGCGAGCAGGACCCGGTGCGACGCGACGTGAACCTGCCCTCGCCGAGCTACACCCCTGCCGGCGAGGAGGTCGACGTGGAGCTGCGCAGCACCCACGTGGGGTCCTGGGTGCTCGCGCGCCTGCCCCCGGCACGCCGGCTGGACCTCGACGACGGGACGGTGTGGGCGGTCGTGCGCACCGACCTCCCCGAGCTCGTGCTCGACCACGTGATGGTGGCGGGGGGCGAGGTCGAGATCATCGCACCGTCCGAGCTGCGCGACGCGCTCGCGCACCGGGCCCGCGAGGTGCGCTGATGCGCCGGCTGTGGAGCCCCGCCGCGGTGGCTGCCGTGGGTGCGGTGCTGCTGGCGCTGCTGTGGCTGGTCGTGCACGGTGTCGTGCCGGCGCTGGACCTGTGGGTCGCCGACGCGGTGGCAGCGGCAGACTCCACGCTGCTCGACCGGGTGGCCAGCATCTGGACGCGCCTCGGTGACACCCCCGTCGCGGTCGGCATCGCCGCCGGGCTGACGGCTGCGCGCGCAGCCCGGCGCGACCTGCGCGGGGCTGCGTTCGTCGCGCTGCCGGTGACGGTGGCCATGACCGCCACGGCCGGCCTGAAGCTGCTGTCCACGCGGGGTCGCCCCGAGGTCGGCGCGCAGCTGGAGGACACCTTCGCGTGGCCGAGCGGGCACAGCACCGCAGGGCTCGTGGTCGCGCTGGTGGTGGTGCTGGTGGTGGCGCACCGCGGGCGCGCGTGGCGGCCGACGGCGGCGGTGGTGCTGCCCGTCGGGCTGGGCGTCGGGGTCAGCCGGGTGCTGCTGTCGGTGCACTGGGTCACCGACGTGCTCGCCGGCTGGCTCGTGGCGGTCATCGCGGTCGCGTTCGTGCTGGCCGTGCTGCCTGACGGGTGGCTCCCGGACGGACTCAGAGCAGGTCGAGCACCTGCTCCGGGGGACGACCCAACGCCGCGCGACCGTCCTGCGTGAGCACGACCGGTCGCTCGATCAGCGCCGGCGTGGCGGCCATCGCCGCGATCCAGCGCGCACGATCGGCCGGCTCGCGTGACCACTCGCGCATGCCCGCGTCCTTGAACGCGGCCTCGCCGCGGCGGACGAGCTCCCACGGCTGCAGCCCGAGCGCATCGAGCGCGGCGGTCAGCTCGGCGACGCTCGGGGCGTCGTCGAGGTAGCGCCGCACCGTGGGCGTCGCACCGTGCTCCTCGAGCAGGGCGAGCGTGGCGCGGCTCTTCGAGCAGCGGGGGTTGTGCCAGATCTCCATGCCGCGCAGCCTACGGCGCGGCCCGCGCCGACGGCGAGGTCGACGCGGGCCGGCACCGGCTGGTTGGTGGTGCTCAGCCGACCTTGGTGACGGTCGTGTTCGGTGCGAGCGTGACCCGGTTGAAGCCGATGCCGCCCGGGACCTCGGTGGTGTCGAACGCGAACGCGACGATGTTGTCGGTCCAGTGCTCACCGACCTCGAGCTTCACCTGGTGCACCGTGTCGGGCCCGTTGGCGATGCCGTAGGTCTTCAGCAGCTGGGCGATGCCCGTGAAGGCGAAGTCGAGACGCTTGGAGCCGGCCGCGGACGCGGGCTCGGGGTTCGTCTTGAGGTTGATCAGGTCGCCGGACCAGACCGGCACGCCGTCCACGTGCAGCTCGACCCGGATGGAGGTGTCGCCCTGCAGGGTGTTCTCCGTGCCGGCGAGGATGTGCAGGTCGACGTCGAGGCTGTCGATCACGCCGGTGTAGCTGCCGTCGAACTCGGCCTCGACGAGGTCGGGGTCCTGCCCCAGCGCCTGGGTGGCGACGTAGCCGCCACCGTTGCCCCCGGTGACCGAGCCGGCCGGCGGCTTGGTGTCGAAGGTGGCCAGGCCGTGGCTCGGCTCGACGAAGCCGACGTTGGTGGCGAGCGTGGTGGCCTTGTGGAACCACTGCTGCTGCTCGCAGGCGATGACGTCGTCGTCGGTGCCGGGGCCGTTGGCGAGCGCGACGTAGCAGCCGGGGCCGGGGACCGCGGCAACCGCGAGCGAGGCGAACAGACCGAGCGCGGCGGTCGCGGCGAGCGGGCGGGTTGGACGGTTCATGTGGTGGTGCCTCCGAGGCGTGGTGCGTGATGGTTCGGAGGGGGTGCTGGTGGCTTCGCCGTCCGACGCGTACCTCCCTGCCAGCGCTGGCGCGCGTCGGCAGGAGCGCGCCGACGGGGTCGCGGTGTGCGCTGGGCACGCACATCGCCGGTCGGTGCACGACCTCGTCCACACGTGCAGGGGAACGAACGAAAGGCGTCGAAGACCTCCTGTTGCCGTGTCCGTCGTGGGCAGCACGGCACCGCCACGTCTCCGGGGGCATCCAGATGAAGCGCACCACCACTCGTTCCGCAGTCGCCGCAGCCACCGCTGCCGTCTGCGCGCTGGCGTTCGCGCCGGCCGCCCCGGCGCTGGACGCGCGACCGGCCGAGCGGCACGTCGTGCTCGACGGTGGGGAGAGCGCCGTCGCCGAGACCGCGCTGTCGCTGGACGCGGACGGACGGCTCGACCGCGAGGTGCTGGTCGGCGCGCTCGGCGGTCTGGCACCGGACGCGAACCGCCTCGACGCCCGCGCCCACCGCGACGCCGTGCGCACCCTGCTGCTCGATGCGGGCGCGACGCCGTTCACGCCGGTCACCTGCGTCGAGGAGTGCGGGGAGCCGATGGAGCCGGACGAGGAGTGGGAGCCGGAGTCCTACGAGTACAGCTTCAGCGACGTCTACAGCGCCGACGACGTCGACGGGGACGGCTACGGGGACCTCGCTGAGGTCACGTTCACCTACGGCTACGACGTCGACACCGACGAGGGCTACGAGCGCAGCGACGTCGTGCTGCGCAGCGG
>JBFGFG010000304.1:0-3456 GCA_041579655.1 Nitriliruptoraceae bacterium | reverse complement strand
GCAAGCAACCTCGACGAGTTCGCGGCCGTCGCGCCGGTCGCCGAGGTGGTGTGGGTGCGCAGCCCTGCCGACCTCGCCGGCGCCGACCTGGTGATCCTGCCCGGCTCCAAGCACGTGGCGCACGACATGGCGTGGCTGCGCAGCACCGGGCTCGACCGGGCCGTGACCCGCCTGGCCAGCGCCGACACGCGCGTGCTCGGCATCTGCGGCGGCGCGATGATGCTCGGCGAGCGCATCACGGACGGCGACGGCGTCGAGGGCGGCGAGCCGAGCGACGCCAAGGGCCTCGGGCTGCTGCCGCTGACCACCAGCTACGGCCGCGAGAAGCTGCTGCGCCACGGCCCCGCGCTGATGGGCGACCGGCTCCCGGCACCGTGGGCGGCGCTGTCCGGCCTGCGGGTGGACGCCACGTACGAGATCCGCCACGGCCGCATCGACGAGGTCGGCGCCGGCCCCGCGACCGCGCTGCACCACGGCCTCGGCTGGGTGGACGGCCCCGTGATGGCCACCACCGCCCACGGCCTGCTGGAGGACCCGACGTTCGTCGCAGCGCTGCTGGGCACCGAACCGCCACCGTCCCTCGACGGCGTGCTCGACGAGCTGACGGCCGCCGTCGTCCCCCACCTCGACACCGACCTCATCCTGCGCGCACTAGGAGCCTGACGATGACCGACACCCCCAACGACATCCCGGCCAGCGACACGCCGACCGACGCCCCTCCGACCGAGCTCGGCGAGCGCCCCAAGCGTGTGCACAAGGAGTCGCTGATCCTGGTCCACACCGGCAACGGCAAGGGCAAGTCGTCCTCGGCGTTCGGCGTGGCGATGCGCGGCGTCGCCCGCGGCTGGCGCGTGCGGGTGGTGCAGTTCCTCAAGTCCGGCGAGTGGAAGACCGGCGAGGCGAAGCTGCTGCCCGGGCTCGGCGTGGAGTGGTGGGAGGCCGGCGACGGCTTCACCTGGGACGCCGAGGACCTCGACGAGTCGCAGGCGCTCGCGCTGGCCGCGTGGGAGGACACCAAGCTGCGGCTGCAGGACGACACCCTCGACATGCTCGTGCTCGACGAGGTGACCTACCCCATCAACTGGGGCTGGATCGAGCTCGACGACGTGGTGGACGCGCTGACCAACCGCTCGCCGAAGGTCCACGTGATCATCACCGGGCGCGACTGCCCGCAGGAGATCATCGCCATCGCCGACACCGTCACCGAGATGCGCGAGGTCAAGCACGCGTTCCACGAGGGCGTCATGGCCCGCCGCGGGGTCGACTACTGACGACCGCAGGGACGGCCGTGGCCGGGAGCACGAAAGCGATCGGGGCGCTCTGAGCGTTCCTGGGACCGGCCGGCCATCTGCCCCGGCGCACGGCCGCATCCTGTCGTACCGTCGTGGCTCGCCCGTGCTCCCCCTCCCTGGTGAACCCCGTGACGTCTGCTCTGTCTGCGACCTCGGCGAAGGACGCGCTCAGTCCTGCCCGTCCCCGCCTTCGCGGATGGCTGCACGGGGCGATGGCCCCGGCCGCCGTGATCGTGTCCGTGCTGCTGGCACGGGCTGCGCGCGCGGGCGAGTCCCGCCTCAGCGTCATCGTGTTCGGCATCGGGCTGATCGGGCTGTTCACCGTGTCAGGGACCTACCACGTCCCGCGCTGGCCCGAGCCGGTCCGCACCATGCTCGGTCGCGCGGACGTCGCGATGATCCAGCTGTTCATCGCCGCCACGTTCACACCGGTCGCGGTGCACGCGCTCGAGGGGCCGTGGCGCACCTGGAGCCTCGTGATCGCGTGGGTCATCGCGATCGGCGGTGGCGCGATCGCTGCCTCACCGCTGCAGGGCCCCCGGTGGCTCGGCGTCACCGGCTTCGCGACGTTCGGCGCGCTCGCGCTGGCCGCCGTCGGCCGGGCGCTGCCCTCGCTGCCGCTGCCCGGCACCGTGATGCTGATCGGCGGCGCGCTGACCTACCTCGTGGGCGGCATCGTGTACGCGCGCAAGCGCCCCAACCCGTGGCCCGAGTGGTTCGCGTTCCACGAGGTGTTCCACGCTGCGGTCGTCATCGCGGCCAGCGTCCACGCGTTCGCGATCTACCGCTACGTGCTGCCGCTCGCCTGACCCGTCACCCCGCCGGCTGCAAGCGCAGGATCCTGCGCGCCCCGTTGGCGACCACGCCGAAGATCACCAGGCCCACCACGAGGTCGGGGATCGCCGAGTCCAGGACCGCGACCGCGACCGCGGCGACGATCACCAGCATGTTCACGACGACGTCGTTCGCCGTGAAGATCCAGCTGGCCCGGATGTGCGGGTCCTGCGAGCGGATCCGGTGCAGCACCACCAGCGTCACGGCGTTGCCGAGCAGCGCGAGCACCGAGACGACGACCATCACCGCCGGGTCGGGCAGTGACTCCGTGCCGAGGAAGCGTCGCAGCACCTCGGCGAGACCGAGCGCCGCCAGCGCCAGCTGCAGGCCGCCGCTCCAGCGCGCCACCCGCAGCTTGCGCGACGCCGCGCCGCCCACGGCGAGCAGCGCGACGGCGTAGACGCTGGCGTCGGCGCCCATGTCGAGCGCGTCGGCGAGCAGACCGAGCGACCCCGCGATCAGCCCGGCGACGAGCTCGACCACCAGCAACGTGGCGTTCACGCCGAGCGCCAGCACCAGGCCCCGCCGCTCGGCCGCCTCGTCGCCGGCGTCAGCGTCAGCGTCTGGCGGGGTGTCGACCTCGCCGAGGTGCGACGACCCGAGCTCGAGCCGGCCCAGCGCCGCGTCCACGGCCGCGAGGTCGCCGTCGTGCGTGACCCGGACCGTCCGTTCGACGAGGTCCACCTGCACGGCGCGCACGCCGCCGCACGTGGCCAGCGCCATGCGCACCAGCTGCTCCTCCGCGGAGCAGTCCATCCCCCGCACGGCGAAGCTGTCGGTCCGTACCGCCGACGCCTCCCCGCTCGGCATGCTCAGTCGTCCCGCCCGAGGACCAGCGCCGCCACGGCCGCGGCCGCGCCGACGGCGTAGCCGCCCCACGCGCCCCACGGGTACAGCGGACGACGCAGCACCTCGGCACCGGCGCGGTGCACCGCGAGCCCGTCGACCGCGTCGATGACCACGCCGGTGGCCGTCAGCTGGGCGACGGTCTCCTTGTCACCGGTGAACGCGGCGCCGAGCGTGACCAGCCCGACCCCGAGGTCGCGACCACCCTTCATGCGGAAACCCATCGCCGACGCGCGCGTCGCGGTGCCCGGCTTGCCGAGCAGGCGCAGGAACAGCGTCGGGAACACGACCTCGAGGAACCCCACCACCACGCGCGCCGCGGCGAGCCCCAGCGAGAACGCGATGGCGGCCCGCTCGACGGTGCTCGGCTCGCCGGGGACGAGCCCCATCGGGATGGCGCTGCGCTCGCGACGCGCGTCGCTGCGCGAGGGGGCGTTCGGCTCGGACCAGACGCTCATGACGTGGCCTCCTGCTCGTGGTCTGG
>JBFGFG010000303.1:0-3461 GCA_041579655.1 Nitriliruptoraceae bacterium | reverse complement strand
CTGGGCCTGCGGCGCGTGACTGAGTGCATCGACCACGAGCTGACGGCACCGTCCGCGGGACGCCCGATGTTCGTGTCGTGGCTCGCCCGGGCGCGCGAGGTGACCGGCATCGCGGGTCTGGACGAGGTGGCGGCCGGCATCGCCGAGGCCGGCGTGCGCTGGCGCATCGTCAGCGACCTCGCCGCCGGGGCGACGCCGAGCATCGCCGCAGCCGTGGCCGGGATCGACCGTGCAACGGCGCTGCTGGATGAACGCGGGGATGACGCCCGCGACGAGCTGGTCGCGCTGCGGGCCGAGGTGGAGGCGTGCGCGGACGACGCCACGCTGGCAGGCGCCGACGCCGGTGAGCTGTTCGCCGCGATGGCGTCCGAGGCGCTCGCGATCGCCGAGCTCGAGGCGGACGCGATCGCGTTGCTCGGAAGGCTCGTCGAGGAGTGAGCCGGGTGCAGCGCCGGCGACTCGGGCCGGCCCAAGCAGTGGTCCGTCACCGTGCGCGACCTCTCGGACGGTGGGCCACGACAACGTTCGGTGGTGGGACCCTGTGATGTGCAGGAACCTCGTCACCCCGGGGCGAAGTCCTCGTTGAAGGCCGCGGACGCAGCTGCGTCCGCCCTCGTCGTGCGCCCGCCCGCGCACACGTCGCGCCAGCCCCCGGAGCATCCCGTGTCGCACCCGTCCTCCTCCAACCGCGCCCGGGCCCTCGTGGCCGCGCTGGTCGCCACCTCCATGGCGGCGATCCCGATCGCCGCCTCGGCGAGCACCTCCAGCGCGCTGCCGCCGGCCGCCGTGAACGCCGAGATGGCGCTGACGACCGTTCCGTCGCTCGCCGACCCCGACGTCGGCCGCCGCGCCGTGCCCGAGGACGCCTACGCGATGGCGCTCGGCTGCTACGCGCTCACCAGCAAGGCCGACGGCGCGGCCTACGGCCGCTCTGGCGCCGGCTTCGCCGCGACCGACGCGCCGTTCCACTTCGAGCCGACGCAGCTCGGCCAGTACCTGCTGCTCGACCCCGAGGGCGACCTGCTGGCCGCCGCCAAGGGCGCAGCCGAGCAGGCTGATGACGCCGTGCAGCAGGTCGAGTTCCACTCGGTGGCGACGCGTGACACGCACCTGACGCGCAGCGTCGACGACGACGTCCCGGCGCCGCTCGCGGACCACACCATCGCCGGCAACGCGCCGACCGTGGACACCCACCCCGGCGCGATCGTGCCCGGACCCGCCGACGAGTCCTCCGACTGGCGCGTGCGCCGCAACGTCGACGGCACGTTCACCTTCATCCTCGACGCCGCCAGCGGCCGCGTCCTGACCGCCACGGGCGGCACGTTCGTGCTCGGTGACGCAGCCGCCGCCGGTGACGCCGCGCGCTTCCGCCTCGCGTCCGTCGACGAGGGCAGCTGCGCGCAGTGGCCCGAGGTCGAGGTCAACGTCGAGGGCCCCGTGCTCGCCGGTGCGACGCCGTGGGACGAGACCCGCGGCACGATCGACGCCCACCTGCACCTGATGGCGTTCGAGTTCCTCGGCGGCGAGCTGCGCTGCGGCCGCCCGTGGCACCCGTACGGCGTCACCGAGGCGCTCGGCACCTGCTCGCAGAACGAGCTGACCGGTACGACCGGTCCCGAGTCGGTGCTGGGTCGCGGCCCGGGCACGGACGATGAGATGTGGCCGTCCTTCACCGTCCCGCAGTCCAACACGCTGACCTACGAGCAGGTGTACTACCGCTGGCTCGAGCGCGCGTGGCGCGGTGGCCTGCGCATGATGACCGTGCTGCTGGTCGACAACAACGTGCTGTGCGAGCTCTACCCCGACAAGCGCAACAGCTGCAACGAGATGGACGCCGTGCGTCTGCAGGCCCAGCGCCTGCACGAGTTCGTCGACTTCCTCGACGCGCGTGCCGGTGGCCCCGGTGAGGGCTTCGCCCAGATCGCCACCACCCCGTTCGAGGCACGCGAGATCGTGAACTCGGGCCGGCTCGCGCTGACGCTCGGCATCGAGGTCTCGGCGCTGTTCGACTGCGGCGAGTACCTCGGCGTGTCGCGCTGCACCAACGCCGACATCACCCGTCAGCTCGACGAGGTCCAGGCGCTCGGCGTCTCGCAGATGGAGCTCGTGAACAAGTTCGACAACGCGCTGTCCGGCGTGACCGGAGACGGCGGCCAGACCGGCATCATCGTCAACCTCGGCAACAAGAACGAGACCGGTCACTACTGGAACATGGAGACGTGCCCGGACGCCAAGGACCGCAGCTTCGGCACCGACAGGACCCAGATCTCGATCGCCGACGAGTCCAAGGGCACCCCGTTCGAGCCCGTCGCCCGTGACCCGCTCGCGGCGCAGGTGCTGAGCGCGGCCGGCTACGTCGCCGGTTCGCCCGCGTACCCCGCGGGCCCGCACTGCAACGCGGCCGGGCTGACGGCGCAGGGCGAGTTCCTGCTCCAGGAGATGGCCGCCCGCGGGATGCTGTTCGACCCGGACCACATGTCCGCGCGGGCCGCTGACCGGGCGCTGGACGTGCTGGAGGAGCTCGACTACACGGGCATCGTCTCGAGCCACTCGTGGGCCCAGAACAACATCTACGAGCGCATCTACGGCCTCGGCGGCATGGTCACGCCGTACGCCGGCGGCTCGTCCGGCTTCGTCAACGCCTGGCGCCAGCGTGTCGGCTGGGCCGACGAGCGCTACTACTTCGGCATGGGCTACGGCGCCGACACCAACGGCCTCGGTGGCCAGGGCGGCCCGCGCAACCCCAAGGCCGGCGAGCCGCGCGTCGAGTACCCGTTCGAGGTCGCCGGTGGTGCGCTCGTGCACCAGCAGGTCTCGGGCACCAAGACGTACGACTTCAACACCAGCGGCACGGCCCACTACGGCCTGTACGCCGACTGGGTCGAGGACCTGCGCGTGCAGGCCGGCGACGCGATCTACCAGGACATGCTCCGTGGCCCGGAGGCCTACCTCCAGGTCTGGGAGCGCGCCGTGGGCGTGCCCAAGGACGCCTGCATCTTCGCGGCGGGTACCGACCCGACGACCGGCCTGACGCAGGGCATGACGTTCGACGAGGTGCTGATGGCCGCCGGCCAGCCGCACGCGCGCTCGGCCGAGGGCTACACGTTCTGCGGCATCGACGAGGACGCCAAGGCGACCGACGTGCTCGTGCGCTTCGGTCCGGGCGGTCGCGTCAGCGCGATCATCGAGACGAAGGCGAAGTCGGCACCGGCCGCGCTGAACCCGGCGCGTGTGGAGGCGGCTGCGATGGCCACCGACGCTGCGCGCACGGACGTCGACGGTCACGAGCACGATGACGAGGCCGGCTCGTCCCACGCGTCCGACGGCTCGGACCACGTGCACCCGAGCGGGGACGTGCACGTCCACGCGGCCGGTGAGCTCGCTGCCGCGGAGGCGCCCGCTGCTCCCAGCGGGCACCTGCTGGCGTCGCTGCTGATCGTGCTGCTCGCGGGCGCGGTCGT
>JBFGFG010000302.1:0-3497 GCA_041579655.1 Nitriliruptoraceae bacterium | reverse complement strand
GCGGCCGCGTTCGCGTCGGCGACCATCGTGTTGTCGGCGTCGAGCTGACGGCCGGAGGCCTGCTGCACGACGGCGACGTCGTGGAGGTCCTGGGCGACGAGCAGCCCGTCGAGCATCGACTCGGCGCTCTCACCGGGGCCGTGGATCCAGATCATCGCGACGCGGTTCTCGAGCACCGTCCGGGCGGCGTCCCAGCGCGCCTGCGCGGCCTTGGCCAGCTCGAGCGCCTCGACCATCTGTGCGCGGGCCGACTCGACGGCCGTGTCGGCGACGGCTGCTTCGCGCTGCGCGTCAGCCTTGGACCGCTCGACCTCGGTGAGCACGTCGGTGAGCTCGGCGAGACGGGCGTCCGCGGCCGCGACCTCCTGCTCGACCCGCTCGATGTCAGCGAGCAGGTCGTCCATCGCGGCCTCGGTCTGCGCGAGCTCGTCCTGGGCCTCGGCGAGCTCGTCGTCGGGCGCGTTGGCCGCCGAGGCGGGCACGACGGAGCCGACGGAGATGGCGAGGACGAGCGCCGCGGTGCGGTGGCGCAGCAGACGTGGACGCAGAGGACGACCTCGGGACGGGAACGGCGGACCGGTCGCTTCCTCATCGGCATGTGTTGACGCCGACAGCAGTGCGACTCAGGCGAAGCGGACGAACGGGCGCAAGGCGCGCGCGCATCGTATGCACATGTGCGCACAGCACGTCAAGCGCTCGTCGTCGGCGGTCACCGATGGCGTTCGGTCCCTGTCCTCAGCCCTCGCCGGCCGGGCTGAACGGCTGGACGTTCTCCGACAGCCCGTCGAGCCGTCCCGCGACGCTCGGGTGACGCAGCTTGGCGAGCGTCTGCTTCTCGATCTGGCGGATGCGCTCGCGGGTGACACCGTGGCGTGCGCCGATGTCCTCCAGCGTGTGGCAGGTGCCGTCGAGCAGGCCGTAACGCATCATCACCACGTCGCGCTCGCGCTCCTCGAGGTCCGACAGCGCAGCGTCGATCTCGTGGCGCACCATCAGCTCGCCCGCAGCGTCGACGGGATCCTGCGCGTCGTCGTCGGCGACGAGGTCGCCGAGCGTTGCGTCGCCGTCCTCGCCGACCGGCGTGTCGAGGCTGGTGATGGGCCGGCTCGCGCGCTTGAGCTCGCGTACGCGGTCCTCGGTGAGCCCCAGGATCTCGCCGACGACAGCGTCCGTGGGGTCGTCGCCGGTGGTCTGGAGGATCTCCAGCTCGGTGCGACGGATCTTGGCGACCATCTCGTGCACGTGCACGGGCAGACGCACCGTGCGCGCCTTGTTCGCGGTGCCCCGTGTGAGGGCCTGACGGATCCACCAGGTGGCGTAGGTCGAGAACTTGTAGCCGCGCGTGTGGTCGAACTTCTCGACGCCGCGGATGAGGCCGAGGTTGCCCTCCTGGATCAGCTCCAGCAGCGACAGGCCCCGTCCGAGGAAGCGCTTCGCGACCGACACGACCAGGCGCAGGTTCGCCTCGATCATGTGCTCGTGGGCGCGCTGTCCGTCCAGCACGACGCGGCGCAGCTTCGCGCGCTGGCTCGGCGTGAGGTGGACGCCGCTGCTGAGCACCGAGCTGGCGTGGGCGCCGGCCTGGTCGCGCTTGGCGAGGTCGACCTCCTCCTCGGCGGTCAGCAGCTCGACGCGGCCGATGCCGTTGAGGTACTGCCGCACGCTGTCCGTGGTCAGCGACAGCGGGCTGGGCGGCGGGGGCGCGTCGCCGGCGCCGTCCTCGATGACGACCAGGCCGCCGTCACGGGCTGCGCTGCTGACCAGCTCGACCCAGTCGCTGGTGTCGGTGAGGGGGTCGTGCAGCTCCTGGAGCTCGCTGGCGAGCACGTAGCCGCGGCCTGTGGCGCGCTGGAGCAGCTCGCGGAGCCCCTCACGTTCCTGCACGTCGGCGTCGGTGCGGGCAGCCCGCATCACCCTCACCACGACGCTCGACTCGGTGCTGGAAGTCGTTTCGAGCAGCTCGATGTCCATGCGTGACGTCCCCTCATGTGCCCCGGTGTTCCCTCGAACGACGCTATCGAGAACTATGGACTTTGGCGAGGGTTAATCCCGTGCAGATCACGCTGAGTGGTTGTTGCCTTCGATCCGCTCGGCGAGTCCGAGCCACGACTCCTCTGCGGAGGCCAGCTTGGCGGCGACGCCGGAGCGGGCCTTCGCCAGCTCCGCCACGCGCACCGGGTCCGACCCGACGGCGGCCATCGCCGCGTCCAGCTGGTCCTGCAGCGCGGAGAGCTTCGCCACCTCGGTCTCGGCAGCCTTGAGCTCGCGCTGGGCCGCCTTGCGGACGCGCTGCTGGGCCTGCGTCTCCTGACCCTTCCGGCTGCCCTTGCCGCCACCGCCCGTGGACGCGTGGGTGCGCTCGTTCTTCGCGCTGGCACCGGCGCGCACCACCGCGAGGTCGTGGGCCTCGCGGTAGCGCTCCCAGTCCATGTGGCGGGTGACCGAGCCGTCGGGCTCGACGGCCAGCAGCTCGTCGGTGAGGCGGTCGAGCACGAACCGGTCGTGCGAGGCGACCAGCAGCGTTCCGCTGAACCCGTCGAGGTGGTCCTCGAGCACGGCGAGGGTGTCGAGGTCGAGGTCGTTGGTCGGCTCGTCGAGCACCAGCACGTTCGGGGCCGCGACCAGCAGGTGCAGCAGCGCGAGGCGGCGGCGCTCACCACCCGACAACGTGGCGACGGGGGAGCGCTGCAGGCGCGGCTCGAACCCGAAGCGCTCCGCGAGCTGCGTGGCGGCGAGCTTCTCGCCGTTCGCCAGCGGGATGTGCGTGCCGATCTCGTGGATCGTCTCGAGCACCGTCTCGCTGGTCTCGGCGACCTCCGCGTGCTGGCGGTAGACACCGATCTCGACGGTGGTGCCGTGCTTGACCGTGCCCGAGCTGGCCTCGAGCTCGCCGAGCAGGGCGCGCAGCAGCGTCGTCTTGCCGGCGCCGTTCGGACCGACGATGCCGAGCCGCATGCCAGGGCCGATGGACATCGAGAAGTCCTTCACCACGTCCCGGTCGCCCGTTGGGTAGCGGTAGGTGAGATTCTCGGCGTCGATGACCTGCGAGCCCAGACGGCGGCGGCCGGTGCCCAGCTGGAGCTGGCCGACCTCACCGTTCGGTGTGGAGGCCTGCAACGCCAACGCCTGGTCCTCGCGGAACTTCGGCTTGCTGCTGCGCGCCTTCGGCTGGCGACGCAGCCAGGCGATCTCCTTGCGCAGCTGGTTGGAGCGCAGCTGGTCGGCGCGGCTGCGGCGACGCATCCGCTCCACCCGGGACTCCAGCAGCACCGAGTAGCCACCCTCGTGCCAGAACGCGCCACCGCCGGCGCTGGCGCGTCCGGGGCCGCCCGCGCTGGTGGGGTCGCCGCCCTGCGGGTCGAGCTCCAGCAGGCGGGTGGTGAGACGCTCCAGCATGCGCCGGTCGTGGGTGACCAGCAGCAGGGCCGACGCGCGAGCGCGCAGCTGGTCCTCGAGCCAGTCGACCGTCCACACGTCGAGGTGGTTGGTCGGCTCGT
>JBFGFG010000301.1:0-3618 GCA_041579655.1 Nitriliruptoraceae bacterium | reverse complement strand
GGGTGCACCAGGAAGGCCTCGGCGTCGTGCGGGCCGTCGGGGTACGTCAGCTGCACCCGGTTCCACCCGTCCGCCGCCACCGTGAGGGTCGCGCCGAGCGCGCCCGGGTCGACCTTCGGCTCGGGCAGCACGTACGCGGTGACGCCGTCGCGCCACATCCGGTTGTTGTCACCGATGTCGGCCAGCCACAACGCGCTGCCCTGCCCGTCGAGCCCGGGGCCTCGCGCGATGTCCTCCCAGTCCCGGTTCGCCGCACCCTCGAGGTGGTAGGTCGCGAGCAGCACACCGTCGGTGGACACCGCGAACACGTCGGACGCGAACGGCCACGGCAGCTGGTCCAGCGGCGGCTCGAGGTGGCGCGCCGTGGGTGAGTCGTTGTGCAGGAACAGCACGTCGTCCGTGCGCGATGACGCGACGACGCCGGACGGCTCGAGCGGCTCGGCGTCCAGCAGCCCGAACAGGAACGTCGGTGCGTCGTAGCCACGGTGAGGCACGGGTACGTCCGTCCTCGGCGTGCCGGGCGCTTCGGTGTGGCTCTCAGTCGGCGGTGACGTCGGTTCGCCCGCCTGCTGCGGTGCCCGGTCGGCCGACGCATCCGAGGGTGGCGACCGCAGGCCGACACCGATCGTCGCGGCTACCGCGACCACGGCGGCGAGCGTGAGCGTCAGAACCCAGGTGCGCGTGTGCATCTGCGACAGGCAACCATCTCCACCCCAGAGCTCAGGGCCATGTGGCGGTGGCGACCCGTCGGGCGACACACCGTTACGGTGCCGGCACGACACGGACACCACCGACGGGCCTGACGATGAGCAACATGAACATGCCGGACCACCACGCGCCGCCGTCCTCCACGGCCGTCCCTGTCGGGAGTCCGGGGCAGAGCGCGAACGGCGGCCACGCTGCGGCCATCCACAAGGCGGCCAAGCGGGCGCGCCGCGAGCGGCTCGCAGCCCTCCTCGACCGTGTGCTGCCGTGGCGGTCCTCCGACAGCTGAACGCGCGATGACGGTGTGACGAACCGCGGTGTCCGAGCGTGCCCCGGACGCGCGTGCGTCGTTGTGGGATGTGTGTCCGACCGAGCCCGTCGTTGTGACGGGTCATGCAGGTCGGGCGGCCGCGAGGGGCGAATCCCTCCACAGACCCGCAGGAGACACGCCGTGACGCACCCCCACGACCACAGCCACGAGCACGCCCACGACGGCGACCACGCGCACGGCGTGCTGCCCGACGGGCCCACCCTGCACGAGTCGTCGCTGCGGGGGCTGTCCCGTCGCGAGCTGATGAAGCGCGGGTCGCTGGCTGCCGGCGGGCTGATGCTGGCCGGCGCGGCGTCGGCGTTCACCCCGGCACCGACCGGTGCGCTGCGCGGCCCCGTTGGGTCGACCGGTGCGTCGCGGATCTCGTCCATCACGTCGAGCGCGGCCACCCGGCTGGTGCACGCCGACATGCACAACCATTCGCTGCTCTCCGACGGCGACGGCAACCCGGCCAACGCGTACTCACTGATGAAGCAGCGCGGCCTCGACGTCGCGGCGCTGACCGAGCACGCGTCCGGTGACGTCAACCCGGGCGACTCGTCCTCCTGCGGTGAGGGCACCTGCGGCCGGGTGCTGTCGCTGACCGACGCCGGCTGGGAGTACGTGCGCGAGCTCGCCGACGCCGCGAACGACCCGGTGAACGGATTCATCGCGATCCGTGGCTTCGAGTGGACCTCCGTCGTGCAGGGCCACGTCAACGTGTGGTTCTCCTCGGAGTACACCGACCCGTCCCGCACCGGCGGCCAGGCCGGCCACGAGGCCGTGTCGACGTTCATCGCCGACAACTCCGGCGGCGACCCGATCTCGGCTGCGGGCATGGGCGCGTTCCAGGACTCGCCCGGCGCCGGCATGGCCGGGTTCTACCAGTGGCTGCAGACCGAGCCGCAGACCCCCGGCTGGGGCGGCGGCCTCGACGGCATCGGCGGGTTCAACCACCCGGGCCGTGAGCCCGGCCGATTCGGCAACTTCGGCCACCTCGCCGGCGTCCACGACCGCATCGTGTCGATGGAGATCATGAACCGTGGCGACGACTACCTCTTCGAAGGCGTCAAGTACGGCGCGCGCAGCCCGCTGCAGGTCTGCCTCGACAACGGCTGGCGCGTGGGCCTGCTCGGCGTGACCGACGAGCACGGGGACGACGCGTGGGGACGCGACGTCACCGCCACCGGCAAGGGCCGCGCCGGCCTGTGGGTCCGCGAGGACCTGCCCTACAACCGCGTGGCGATCAAGGAGGCGATGACCGCTCGGCGGTTCTTCGCCACCAACAAGTCCGGCCTGCGCCTGGACCTCACCGCGACCTCGATGGTCACCGCGGAGACGGCGCGGATGGGCCAGACCCTCGCCCACGAGCAGGGTGCGGTCGTGTTCGACCTCGACATCGACGGCATCAACGCCGGCGCGTGGGCTGGGTCCAAGCCGCTCACGCTCCAGGTGCTGCGCCCCGACGGGGGCCTGCTGCCGTCCGTCGCCCACCAGCAGGACTTCATCGTGCCCGCGCCCGGCACAGGTCCGATCCGCTTCGTGGTGCCGCTCGACGTGGCCGACGGCGACTGGGCGGTCGTGCGCGTGCTCGACCCGGCCGAGCCGATGCCCGGCGGCGACGCCGCCGGCGCCAAGGGCTCGGCGTTCGAGGGCCTCGGCCGCGCAGTCGCGTACGCCTCGCCGATCTACCTCGACCCCGCCGCCGACGCTTCCGCGGAAGCGATGCAGCGCGAGATCGTCGCCGGCGTCCGCTGACATCCAGCTCCTCCACAGCTGTGGCGAACCCCATCCGCCGCAGCGCGACGGAAGCGGGCATGGTGCTGCGAGGACGTACGAGGGATGGCAGAATGGCAACGGACGAAGCCGCGCGCCACGGGCTCTACAACCGACTGACCGAGGTGCTCGGCGAGGACCACTCGGACACGCTCATGCAGCACCTGCCTCCCACGGGATGGGGCGACGTCGCGCGCACGCGCGACGTCGAGGCTGCGCGGCTCGCCACGACGCGTGACCTGGACCTGTTCCGCGCTGAGCTGCACGCCGACATGGCCGGCCTCAGCTCTGACGTCCGCGGCGAGATGGGCGGGCTCGCTGCCGACCTCCGCGGCGAGATGGGCCAGCTCCGCGACGACCTCCGCGGCGAGATGGGCGAGCTGGCTGCCGACGTCCGCGGCGGGATGGGCGAGCTCGCTGCCGACCTCCGCGACGAGATGGGCCAGCTCCGCGACGGCCTTCGTGACGAGATGGGCCAGCTCGCTGTCGGCCTTCGCGGCGAGATGGGCAGCCTTCGAGACGTGCTCCGAGGCGAGATGACTGAGCTCCGGGACGAGTTCCGTGGGGACGTGGGCGAGCTCCGCGCCGGCTTCGACGGGCTGCGCCGCGAGATGACGGGGTTCCGGGACGAGTTCCGTGGGGACGTGGGCGAGCTCCGCGCCGGCTTCGACGGCTTGCGGGTGGACATCGCCGACCAGCTGCGCGCGCAGACGTTCGCGATGTTCGCTGCGATGGTCACGATCTCCGGGGTCACGGCCGCGGCGGCAGCGCTCCTCTGAGCCGGTTGCGCTCCCGGAACGACGGTGGCCACCGCGCGAACGCGGTGG
>JBFGFG010000300.1:0-3625 GCA_041579655.1 Nitriliruptoraceae bacterium | reverse complement strand
CCGGAACGAGGACGCGATCGCGGCGGGCGCGAACCCCTTCGACCTCGGCACGGCGCGCTGTTGCGGCCTGCTCAAGACGCAGGGGCTTCTCGGCGGGCTCGCCGCCGGCGGCTTCGACGCGGCGTTCGGCGGGGCGCGGCGGGACGAGGAGAAGTCGCGGGCGAAGGAGCGGGTGTTCTCCTTCCGTGACCAGTTCCACCGCTGGGACCCGAAGAACCAGCGGCCCGAGCTGTGGAGCCTCTACAACGGCCGGGTCCACAAGGGCGAGAGCATCCGCGTGTTCCCGCTCAGCAACTGGACCGAGCTCGACATCTGGCAGTACATCTGGCTCGAGGACATCCCGATCGTGCCGCTGTACTACTCGGCGCCGCGCCCGGTCGTGGAGCGCGACGGCGTCCTCATCATGGTCGACGACGACCGCTTCCGGTTCGAGCCGGGTGAGCAACCCCAGGACCGCTGGGTCCGCTTCCGGACGCTGGGCTGCTACCCGCTCTCCGGCGCCGTCGAGTCCCGTGCGACCACGCTCCCCGAGATCATCCAGGAGATGCTGCTCGCGACCCGGTCGGAGCGCGAGGGACGCGTGATCGACTACGACCAGTCGGGCTCGATGGAGGAGAAGAAGCGGGAGGGCTACTTCTGATGTCGCACCAGAGCGAGCTCATCTCCACCGACATCGAGGCCTACCTCGCCGAGCACGAGCGCAAGGACCTGCTGCGCTTCATCACGTGCGGCTCGGTGGACGACGGCAAGTCGACCCTGATCGGGCGTCTGCTGAAGGACTCGAACATGGTCTACCAGGACCAGCTCGCCGCCCTCGAGGCGGACAGTGCGATCATGGGTTCGGCGGGTGAGGAGCTCGACCTCGCGCTGCTGATGGACGGGCTGAAGGCCGAGCGCGAGCAGGGCATCACCATCGACGTGGCGTACCGCTACTTCTCGACGGCCCGTCGCAAGTTCATCATCGCCGACACCCCCGGGCACGTGCAGTACACGCGCAACATGGTCACCGGCGCCTCGACGGCGCAGCTCGCCATCGTGATGGTCGACGCCCGGCACGGCGTGCTGGCCCAGACCAAGCGTCACTCGACCATCGCCCACCTGCTCGGCATCAAGCACGTCGTGGTCGCCATCAACAAGATGGACCTCGTGGACTGGTCGCAGGAGCAGTTCGAGACCATCAAGAAGGACTACGAGGGGTTCGCCGACGAGCTCGGCGCGACGTTCAAGGCGTACTTCCTGCCGATGTCCGCGCTGATGGGCGACAACGCGGTGACCAAGGGCGACAACCTCGGCTGGTTCGAGGGCCCCACGCTGATGGAGCACCTCGAGACGGTCGACGTCACCGCCGACGCCGACCTCGTCAACCTGCGCTTCCCGGTGCAGCTCGTGAGCCGCCCGAACCTCGACTTCCGCGGCTTCCAGGGGACCATCGCGTCGGGCGTGCTGCGCCCGGGTGACGAGGTCGTCGCGCTGCCGTCCGGCGTCTCCTCCACCGTGGAGCGCATCGTCACCTTCGACGGTGACCTCGACGTCGCGGGCCCGGGCATGGCCGTGACGGTCACGCTCGACGACGAGATCGACATCTCCCGCGGGGACGTGCTCGTCCACGCCGGCCAGAAGATGCAGCGCGCCCACCAGGTCGACGCGATGGTGGTGTGGATGTCGGAGACGGCGATGCGCCCCGGCACGTCCTACCTGCTGCAGTCCGCCGCCGGCACGTCCAACGCGACGATGCCGTCGGTCCGCTACCGCCTCGACATGGACACCCTCGAGAAGACCGACGACGACGCGCCGCTGCACCTCAACGACATCGCGCGGTGCGCCGTGGCCGTGGACCGCGAGCTGCTGTTCGACCCCTACGACGGCAACCCCGACACCGGCTCGTTCATCCTCGTGGACCGGCTCACGAACGCGACCGTCGCCGCCGGCATGATCGTCGGTCCGTCCTCCGCGTGGGACGCGCAGGCCGCCGGGACGCTGACGAAGGCCGTGTCGCTGGTGACCCCGCAGGAGCGCGCGACGCGGTTCGCGCAGCAGCCGGCGACCGTGCTGCTCACCGGCCTCACCGGTGCTGGCAAGTCCACCATCGCCAAGGCGCTGGAGCGTCGCCTGTTCGACAGCGGCCGCGTCGCGGTCCGGCTCGACGGCCAGAACGTCCGTCAGGGCGTCAGCCGCGACCTCGGGTTCACCGCGCCGGAGCGCTCCGAGAACGTGCGCCGTGTCGCTGAGGTCGCCCGTCTCGTCAACGACCAGGGGATCATCGCGATCGCCGCGATGACCGCCCCCGACGCAGACGACCGCGAGCGTGCCCGCGAGGTCGTGGGCGCGGACCGCTTCATCGTGGTGCACGTCGACACCGACATCTCGGTGTGCCGCGAGCGCGACCCGGGCGGGCTGTACTCGGCGATCGAGGGCGGCGCCGTCATCGACCTGCCGGGCGTGACCTCGCCGTACGAGGCACCCACCGAGCCGGACCTCATCACCTCCGACGCCGAGCAGTCCGCTGACCTCGCCGCCGACCAGATCGTCGACCTGCTGCGTGAGCGCGGGATGCTGTCGGGCAGCGCGCGTCGCGCGGACGCCTGATGGAGCCGGTCTCGACCAACATCGTCAAGGCGTCGGGCAACGTCGACGCCTTGACGCGCCGCTCCGTCACCGGGCACGGCGCTGCGACGCTGTGGTTCACGGGGCTGTCGGGCAGCGGCAAGTCCACGGTGGCGTACGCGGTCGAGGCGGCGCTGATCGAGCGGGGCGTGAACGCGTTCGTGCTCGACGGCGACAACGTCCGCTTCGGGCTCAACGCCGACCTCGGGTTCAGCCCCGAGGACCGCGCCGAGAACATCCGCCGCATCGGCCACGTGGCCCGGCTGATGGTCGATGCGGGGGTCGTGGTGCTGTCGGCGTTCGTGTCCCCCTACCTGGCCGACCGGGCGTCGGTGCGCGCCATGCACGAGGACGGTGCGTTCCACGAGGTGTTCGTGGACACACCAATCGAGGTGTGCGAGGCGCGCGACGTGAAGGGGCTGTACGCCAAGGCTCGCGCGGGCGAGATCGGCGACTTCACCGGCGTCAGCGCGCCGTACGAGGCACCCGAGGACGCAGAGCTGCGCATCGACACCAGCGAGCGGTCGCTGGAGGACTGCGTCGCGCTGGTCATCGACCACCTCTCGGCACACGGCGTCATCTGAGCCAGCGCGGCTCGCGGGCACCCCGTGGGCGCGTGGGCGCGCGTGGGCGCGCGCGAACGTGCGTGAGCGCCCGGTCGCCCGTCGCCACACCCCCTCGGACACCTATGGTCGACAGACCAACCGGTGGGACCCGATGGTCGACCCCCGCACCGACACGACGCGCACGACGTGGACCCAGATGCCGTGGCACCTCACGGTCGTGCTCGCCTACGTCGCGCTCGGCTGGCTCTCGACGCAGCTCGGCGTCAGCGATGCGGCCCTGCCGTGGTACCCCGCCGCAGGGCTCGCGGTCGCGCTGCTCACGGTCCACGGGCTGCGCACGTTCCCTGCCCTTGTGGTGGGTGAGCTGCTGGTGCTGCTCGTGGTTCGACCCCTCGGTGCCGAGGCCAGCTGGTTCGCCGTGCCCGAGGCCCTCGCCTACATCGCGGTGTACGCGG
>JBFGFG010000299.1:0-3660 GCA_041579655.1 Nitriliruptoraceae bacterium | reverse complement strand
CCCTGCCAGCATGCGCCGTGGCAGCCGGCGAGCCGTCAGGGATGCCCCTGAAGCCGCGGCCGGTGTCTGCGCCTCCCCGTCCGGCGGCCATCACCTCGCCTCGAAGCCGCGGTCGATCGCCCAGCGCGTCGCCTCGTGCCGGTTGGTGAGGTGCAGCTTGTGCAGCGTGTTGCGCACGTGCGTCTCGACGGTCCGCGGGCTGACCACCAGCGTCTCGGCGATCCGGTCGTAGCTGTGCCCACGGGCGAGCAGCCGCAGCACCTCGCGCTCGCGGTCGGTGAGGCTCTCCCACTCGGGGTCGGCGACCACGGCGTCATCGATGTCGAGGTCCATCACGTGGCCGGCCAGCTCGGGTGAGAACACCGGCACGCCCTCGGCGGTCGCGCGCACGGCGGCAGCGATCTCGTCCAGCGGGGCGGTCTTGAGCAGGTAGCCGGTGGCACCCGCCCGGACGGTGGCGAGCACGACGTCGCGCTCGTCGCTGGCGCTGATCGCCAGCGTCGGGGGCGCGTCCTCGCCCAGCGCGTCGAGCACGGCAGGGGCGCCACCGCCGGGGAGTCGGACGTCCAGCAGCAGCACGTCGGGTGAGGTCCGGCGCACGGCCGCGATGGCCGAGGCGACGTCCTGCGCCTCTGCCACCACCGTGATGCGGTGGCCGGGCAGCGCCGCGACCAGCCCGCCCCGGACCACCGCGTGGTCGTCGACGACCACCACCCGCAGCGGCGGGCGGACGGCTGCTGCACGGTCGCTCACGGGGCTGCCTCGTCGGTCGGGAGGGATGGCTGGTGGCTGGCTGCGTTGCATCGTGCCACGCGACCCCGTCGGTAGCGTCACCTCCACGACGTCGGAGCACACGTGCGCAGGAACACCCCGGGGTGGCTGGCTGCCCCGATCGTCGGTGCGGCGTGCATCACGATGTTCGCCGGGGCCGGCCAGTTCGCGATCACGGCCTCGCTGGGCGACGTCGCGGTCGCGTTCGGCGTGGCCACGGCGGGGCAGGTCGATGACGCCTCGGGGATGACGGCGGGCACGCTCGGCCTCGGCCTGGCGCTGATCCGGCTCACGGGTGTGCTCGCGCTGTTCGGGTCGGTGCTGGCCGACCGCGTCGGTCGGCGTCGGATCCTGCTGTGGGGTGCCGGCGCCGGGCTGCTGCTGACGGGCCTGTCCACCGCGATGCCGACGTTCTGGTGGTTCGTGGCGATCGTGGCCCTCGGCCGGCCGCTGCTGACCACCACCAACGCCGTGGTGCCGGTGGTGGCCACGGAGGAGGCGCGCACGGTCGACCGCACCACGGCGCTGGCGTTCATGTCGGCGGCGTACGCCCTCGGGGCCGGGGCGGTGTCGTTGGTGCGGCCGCTGGGCGGCGGCGTCGGCTTCCGGCCGCTGCTGCTCGGCGTCGCGGCCCTCGCGTGCACGCTGCCGCTGGTCGCGCGGCTCGTGCGTGACTCGCCCGCCTCGCTGGAGAAGGCAGACGTGGTGCGCCCGGCGTTCGGCACGGTCGAGCGCGTCCACGCGCGGCCGCTGGTGGTGCTGTGCGTGCTGGCGCTGCTGACCAACATGGTCACCGGCCCGGCGCTGACGTGGCTGTTCGTGTACGGCGAGCAGGTGCGGGGCGCGACCTCGATGCAGATGGCCGGGCTGGTGTTCGCGGCGGGGCCGATCGGGCTGGCCGGGCTGCTGGTGGGGCGGTGGGCCGGCGACCGCATCGGGCGCCGGATCACCTCCGCGCTCGGCACCGCGCTGGTGCCGGCCACGGCCGTGCTGGCGTACAGCGGCGATGTCCCGGCGCTCCAGCTCGGCTACCTCGTGACCGTGTTCGCGCTCGGGATGCTCGGGCCGCCGGTCGCGGCGCTGCTCAACGAGGTGATGCCCACCGAGACGCGCGCGACCGCCAACGGCTGGGTCGGTGCGTCGGCGGTGATCGGCGGGGTCGTGGGCCTGCTCGCCTTCGGGCTGCTGGTCGACGCGCTGCCCAGCTACCGCGCGGCGGCGATGGTGCTGTTCCTGCCGACAGCCCCGCTCGCGCTCGGCTACCTGCTGCTGCCGAAGGACGTGGTGCAGGACGTCGAGGAGATCGACCGGCTCATCGAGGCCGAGCGCGCCGTCGCGCGGGGGACCGCGCCGGGCACGCCCGGCTCATGATCCGGCCCCTCACGACTCGGCTCGGGCCAGCAGCGCCAGCGCGGCGTCCGCGTCGGCGTGGCTGGCGAGCAGCACGACCTCGTCGCCGGCCCGCAGCACCACGGCACCCTTCGGCACGATGACCTCGCTGCCGCGACGGATCGACGTCACGACCGCCGAGGTGGGCCACGTCAGCTCGGCGAGCTGCGCGCCGTCGGCGGGGGAGTCGGGCGCGACCCGCAGCTCGAGGAAGCGCACGCCGGTCAGCTCGCGGAGGTTGGCCCGGCTGTCGTCCATCTGACGGTCCACGCCGCGGCCGAGGGCGGTGCGGTACGCGTCCACGAGGTCACCGCGACGCAGCATGCCGAGGTAGGTGCCGCCGTGGCTGACCACCGGGATGCGCCCGACGTCGATGGAGGCCATCCGGCGCAGCGCCTGGAACACCTCCTCGTCGGGGCCGGTGGTGACCACGTCGCTGGTCATCAGGTCGCCGACCATCACCGACTCCTCGCCGCGCAGGCCGCTGGCGAGCAGCGGCTCGGCGCGCGCGAGGTCGCCGATGGTGATCACGCCGCGCAGGATGCCACCGCTGACCACCGCGAAGCCGTGGGTGAGCTCGCTGTCGAACCGCCGTCGCAGCTCCGGCAGCGTCATCGAGGGTCGCACCGTGGGGTGGTCGGTGGTCATCGTCTCGCGCACGTGGACGGTCTGCAGCAGGTCCACGTCGTCGGGCTGCGCGTACACGATGCCGCGCTCGGCCAGCGGCACGGTGTAGACCGACCCGGGCGTGACCTTGTCGGCGAGGAAGGTGGCGACACCGACCGCCAGCATCAGCGGGAGCACGAGGTCGTAGTCGCCGGTCAGCTCGAACACGATCAGCACGGCGGTGAGCGGCGCCCGCGCCGAGGCGCCCCAGGTGGCCGCCATCCCCACCAGCGCGAACGCGCCCGAGCGGATGCCGGCGCCCGGCAGCAGCTGCGCGACCAGCGTCGCGATGCCGCCGCCCATCGCCGCGCCGAGGAACAGCGTCGGCGCGAAGCCGCCCACGGCCGAGCGCGAACCGAGCGTCGCCAGCGACGCGACCAGCTTCGCGACGAACAGCACCGCGATGGCGGTCACGCCGGCGAAGCCGACGCCGTAGGTCCCGTTGATCAGCTTCTGGACCGGTTCTCGCACACCCGTGATGTTGGGTAGCTGCTCGCCGTCGCCGAGCACCTCCGGCACCGCAAGCGCGACGAGCCCGACCACGAGCGCCCCGGCGAGCAGCGCACCGAGGTCGCCCGCATGGCGCCGGATGGGCGTGAAGATGCGGCTCGCGATCCGCTCGCCCCAGATCAGCAGCGAGGCGAGGAACGCCGCGACGAGGCCGACCACGAGGTAGAGCAGCAGCTGCCGGGGGTCGCTGAGCTTGTAGTCGCTCGACGGCGCGTAGATGATGCCCTCGCCGACGATCAGGCGCGCGACGACCGAGCCGGCCACGGACGACACGACGATGATCTGCAGCGAGCGGCTGCGCAGACCGCCGACGATCACCTCGAT
>JBFGFG010000298.1:0-3663 GCA_041579655.1 Nitriliruptoraceae bacterium | reverse complement strand
GCTCGGTGACGCGACGCTCGACGAGGAGGAGGTCGAGGAGGCGCGCGACCTGCTGGCCCGCTCGGGCGCGGTCGAGGCCACCCGGGCGTGGATCGACACCGCGGTCGAGCAGGGGCTGCGGGCCGTGGACGAGCTGGAGCTCTCCGCCCACGCACGCGACACGTTGCGCGAGGTCGGCAGCTGGTTGGTGGGACGCCAGGCCTGAGCTCAGCCGCCCATCGTCGGGTCGAAGCCCATCTCGGTGATCCACGGGAACACCCAGGTGAACAGCACCGTCACCACGCCGACGGCGACCAGCGCGATCAGCAGCGTGCGCACCAGCTTGTTCACGACACCAGCTCCGCGAAGACGATCAGCCGGTAGGTCGCCGAGAAGCGCGGGTGGCAGGTGGTCAGCGTGAGCATCGGGCCACCGACGCCGACCGGGTCGCGGTCCAGCACCCAGGTCTCGGTCGGACGGATGATGTGCTGCCCGGCCGCTGCGCCGCCGGAGGAGTCGTCGAGCACCGAGTAGGTGAACCTGTCGCCGTTCTTCATCGTGACGTGGATCAGGTCACCCGGCGCGATCTCCTCGAGGTTGTAGAACGGCGCGCCGTACGTGGTGCGGTGCCCGGCGACGACGAAGTTGCCGTCCTGGCCCGGCATCGCCGTGTTCACGTAGTGACCGGGGCCGCGCTGCAGGGCGCCGACGCTCGTGCCCTCCACGATCACGACCGGCTTGTCGCGCACGATGGACTCGTCGCTGCCGGGGCGCTCGAACTCCATCACCGCGATGCCGGTGCCGTCCAGCAGCGTGGCGTCGCCGTCGCCGAGCGTGGGGTCGTCGTCGGACGCGCCGGCGAGCAGGTCACCGGAGGTGTCGGCCTGACCGAAGCCCTCGAACTCGCCGAGCAGGTCCTCCTGCGCAGCACCGGTCTCGAAGCCCGTGATCCACAGCAGCCACACCAGGTACAGCAGCAGGAACGCGCCCGCCGAGATGAACAGCCAGCCGACCGAGCGCACCAGCATCGTGGTCGCCCCGGCCCGCGCCGCCGGCGCGACCTCGGGCGTGTCTGGCAGCGGCTGGAGCGGATCGGTCATCGGGGGAGGTCCTGTCGAGGTCGTCCGAGCGTACGACCTCAGGTCCGTCCGAGTAGGCTCGCTGGTCGAGCAGACACCGCCTGCGGTGACGAGGAGCCACGCGTGCCCGAGAGCAAGCACCGTCGTAAGAACAAGAACCGCAAGCGTCCCCGCCACGTGACGCCACCGGTCAGCGCACCGCCGCCGAGCGCCCCCTGGGTGCCGCGCGTCGGGGTCGGCCTGCTGATCCTCGGTGTGCTGGTGATCATCCTCGGCTACGTGCCGGCCCTGCGCGACGCGTCGTTCTGGCGCAACATCCCGCTCGGCGCGAACTGGACGCTGATCCTGGGCTTCCTCGGGCTCACGGGCGGCTTCGCCGTGCTCACGCGCTGGCGCTGAACGGCGCACCACCCGCAGCTCGACGGAACTCCACAGCTGTGGATAACTTCTCGCGTCGCGGAACGTGGTGACACGTTCTCCCCAGCGCCGCCTGTGGATACCTGTGGACAGGCCGCGAAAAGGCCGACATCCGTCATCTTCCGTTCATCGAGCCCCGCATCCCTGTGTACGAGTACCGCTGCCTCACCTGTGACGTCGTCACGGAGCGCATCCTGCCGATGTCACAACGGGAGGAGCCGGGCCCCTGCCCGGAGTGCGAGGGCGTGCTGCGTCAGAAGATCGGGCGCATCGGTGTGAAGCTGAACGGCTGGGGCTTCTCGTCCACCGACGGGATGATCGCCGACCGCCCCGGGCGCGGGTCGTTCAGCGAGGTCTCCGAGCGGGCCGAACGCATCGCCGACGGCGGCAGCTGACGCCGACGCTGCTCAGCTGGTGATCTCGGCGCGCTCGTGCATGCGGGTCGCGCAGTGGCGCGGCGGGATGCCGGAGCCGCGCACCAGCAGCAGCACCTCGGTGCCGCACTCCTCGCACCAGTACATCGTGCGGTCGTCCGGCTCGAGCACCTGGGGCTCGGTGTTCGCATCGACACCGGTCTGGCCGTGGTTGAGGAACGAGCGCATCGTCGCGCGGGCCCAGGCCCAGATCGAGAACCCGATCAGCGGCGCGACGGCGTAGCGCCACTCGGTCTGCGTCCCCACGAGGACGAAGATGCCCGTGACGGCCAGCAGGATCAGGAGTTTGCGCATGCAGGCAGGGTACGTCGGCGGCGCGTGGCCGTTCAGCGCGGCAGGTCGAGCAGCACGTTCTCCACGACCTCCGACAGCGCCGGGTGGATGTACACGACCTCGCGCGCGACGCGGTCCACGTCGGTGCCCAGCGCCATCGCCTGGATCAGCGGCTGGATGACGAGGCTCGCCTCCGGCCCGATCGCGTGCACGCCGAGCAGCAGGCGGGTCTCGGGGTCCACCAGCACCTTCACGAACGAGGTGGTGTCCTCCATCGCCCAGCCGTACGCGGTGGCGCCGTAGTCACGGCGTGCTGCGATGTACGGCGTGCCGGCTGCGACGAGCTCGCGCTCGCGTGCACCGACGCTGGCGACCTGCGGGCTGCCGAACACGGCGCTGGGCACGTTGGGCAGCGTTGCCTCGACGGGGTCCTGCGGGTGGCGGATGTTGTGCGCGACCGCGCGGGCCTCGGCGTTGGCCACGTGCTTGAGCCAGTGCTCTGTCGACAGGTCCCCGAGCGACCACACCCCCTCGGCGCTGGTGCGCTGCGTGGCGTCCACCACCGGGCGGCCGTCCGCGCCGACCTCGACCCCACCGGCCGCGAGGTCGAGCGTGTCGTGGTTGCCGACGCGACCGGTGGCGACCAGCAGCAGGTCTGCCTCGACCTCCACCTCGCCGTCGGGCGTGGTGGCGTGCAGCACCACCGGCGCCCCCGCACGCGACGAGAAGCGGGTGTCGACCGCGGCGGTGTGCACCGTGATGCCGCGGTCGCGGCACGCGGCCGTCAGCGCCTCGCGGACCTCGTCGTCCTCGTTCGAGCACAGGGAGGTGCCGCGGGTGACGATGGTGACCTCGGTGCCGAGGCCGTCGAACACGTGGCCCAGCTCGGTGGCGATGAACCCACCACCGAGGATCACCAGGCGTTGGGGCTGCTCGTCGAGGCGCATCACCTCGTCGCTGGTGACGTGCGGCACCGCACGCAGCCCGTCGATCAGCGGGATGGAGGGGCGCGACCCGGCGGCCAGCACGATGCGGTCCGCGGTGAGCGTGACCTCCCCCACCTGCAGCGTGCGCTCGCCGACGAAGCGTGCCGGTGCCTCGTACAGGTCCGTGTTCGGCAGCCCGCCGCGGTACTCACGCCCGCCCGCAGCGATCGGGTCGATGCGTCCGAACACCCGGTCCCTGATCGCGGACCAGTCGGCGCCGTCGAGCGTGGCCTTGACGCCGTAGCGCTCCGCCGTCGTGACGCGGTGGGCGACCTCGGCGGCGTACACGAACATCTTCGACGGGATGCAGCCGCGGTTGAGGCAGGTGCCGCCGAACACGCCGGGCTCGACCATCGCGATGCGCCAGTCGGCGAGGTCCTCGTCGGAGACCGAGTTGCCGGAGCCGGACCCGAGGATGACCAGGTCGTAGTGCTCGGTGCGGGCCGTGGTGGTGTCGATGGAGATGGCGTCGGGCACGGGGGACCTTGCGTCAGG
>JBFGFG010000297.1:0-3700 GCA_041579655.1 Nitriliruptoraceae bacterium | reverse complement strand
GCTGACCGCCGTCGGCGGCGGCATCGTGCGCGACATGCTCGCGACCCGCACGCCCGCGGTGCTGCACCGCGACGTGTACGCGCTCGCGGCGATCGCCGGCGCGGCCGTGGTCGTCGGTGGTGACGCCGCCGGCCTGCCGTCGGTCCCGGTCGCGGCCGCCGGCGCCGTGCTGACCAGCAGCCTCCGTCTGGCAGCGATGGCACGCGACTGGCGGGCTCCACGGCCGCTGGCGACGCGCCCCGACTGACCGGGCACGGTGGCAGCAGGTCCCGGGACCATCGGAGCTGGCAGCGTCGGCGCGCCGCGACACGATGGTGACATGACACCGATCCGCGCTCTCCTACCCCTGCTGGCCCTCGGCGCCGTCCTCACGGGCTGCGGTGGCGGGGCCGAGGTGCCCGGCCCCGGCCTGCCCACGGCGTCCCCCGCACCGACGGAGCCGTCAAGCGAGGCGCCCGTTACCTCGGCCCCCACCGCCGCGCCGTGCGACGACACCGAGCTGCTGTCCACCGTGGCCGCGTCGGTGACGGCGGCGAGGCTGAGCCCGGTCACTGGGTGGTCGAGCGACCTCACGGCCAACCCGTTCGCGACGCGCACCACGACCGGCGAGGAGTACGCGCGGCGGTTGGGCTTCGACTGCGGACTGCTGGCGGGCGAGGAGCTCGGCGTCGGCGAGCAGCGACTCCTCATCGCGGCGTGGACCGGGCCGCGCATGGCGTGGGTGGTGCAGAGCACGCAGCAGCCGACGACGGCCTACGCCCCCGAGGCGACCGTCACCGTCTCGGTGGGCGACACCGAGGGCGAGTGGCTGGCCCCGTCGCGGACCGTCTGGGCGGGCACGTTGGCCAGCGGTGAGACGTTCGTCGTCGGTCACGTCGACTTCAACCTCGGCGCCGCAGCGAAGGGCTGGGTGGCCGGCGACGCGGGGCCGGACGACGGCCCCGACGACGCAGGCCTGCTCGCCGCCGAGCGACACGGCATCGCTGCGCTCGAGGCAGCAGGGATGCGGCAGGTCGACCTCGCCGAGCCCGCCGAGGTGGGCTCCGAGGAGGGGCACCTCCAGTTCGTCTCCCCGACGGGACAGATCTCGGTCGCGGACGTCGCGCCCGCCGGGTGGTTCGACCCGATGGCCCCGCGCTACTACGACGGGCCGACCCGCACCGAGACCATCGACGGGGTGCGGGTGCGCATCACGGAGCCCGGCCCCGACGCGCCGGCGTACGACATCGCCGCCGAGATCGGGTTCGCGTGCAACGCCTTCGTGTGGCTGCTCCAGCCACCGGGCAACGGCGATGCCGAGGAGCTGCTGCGCTCCGCGGCAGCCATCCTCGCCACGGACTCGTGCCGCCAGGGCGGGTGAGCCCCGACCTGCTGACGCGCAGCGGCGTTGGGGCCCCGGCCGGTTACCTACGCTCTCCCCCGCCTCGACCGGAGCCCTGATGAGCGATGTACGCCGTGACTACCGGCTCGAGGACCGCTACCAGGCGGACGAGGGGCAGGTGTTCCTCACCGGCATCCAGGCGCTCGCGCGGATCCCGATCGAGCAGCTGCGTCGCGACCGGCTGACCGGCAAGCTCTCGGCGGCGCTGGTGTCCGGCTACCCGGGCTCGCCGCTCGGTGGCTACGACCTCGAGATGTCGCGGGTCGTCAAGCAGGTCAAGGACCTGCCGATCGTGCACCAGATGGCGGCCAACGAGGAGCACGGCGCGACCGCCGTCATGGGCTCGCAGCTCGCCTCGACCAGGCCGGACGCGAAGTACGACGGCGTGGTCGGCATCTGGTACGGCAAGGCGCCGGGGCTCGACCGCGCCACCGACGCGCTGCGCCACGGTGTGTTCGCCGGCTCCTCGCACGACGGCGGCGCGCTGGCGCTGGTCGGCGACGACCCGAACGCGAAGTCCTCGACGATGCCGTCGTCGTCGGACGCCGCGCTCGTCGACCTGCACATGCCGATCCTGTACCCCGGCACCATCGCCGAGTGCATCGAGCTCGGCCTGCACGGCATCGCGATGTCCCGCGCGACCGGCCTGTGGTCAGCGCTGAAGATCGTCACGCCGGTCGCCGACGGCAGCGGCACCGTGCAGCTGCCGGTGCTCGAGGGCGAGCTGGTCATCCCCACCCACGAGATGCCCGACGGCAGCATCTGGCGCTCCAAGCCGAGCGCCCAGTTCCTCGGCCCGCGCATGGTCGCGGTCGAGCGCGAGTTCCACGAGATCCGCTCGAAGCTGGCGTTCCGCTACGGCGTCGACAACAAGCTCAACCGCGTCACGGCTGACCCCAGCGACGCGTGGCTCGCGATCGTTGCCACCGGCTACACGTACTACCAGACGCTCGAGGCGCTGGCCCGGCTCGGGCTGCAGGACGAGGCCGCGATCGAGGCGGCGGGCATCCGCATGCTGCACCTGCGCATGCCGGTCCCGTTCGACCCTGCGCTGGTGCGCGACGTCGCGCGCGGCGTCGAGGAGCTCGTGGTCGTCGAGGAGAAGAACCCGACGCTCGAACGGCTCGTCAAGGACGCGCTGTACAACCACTCGCACCGGCCGCGCATCGTCGGCAAGGCCCACCAGGACGGCAGCCGTGTGCTGCCCACGCACGGCCAGCTCGACGCCGACGCCATCACCCCGTTCCTGCGCGAGCGGCTGTCGGCGAAGCTCGCCGACCGTCTGGCGCCCGAGCCGGCGAAGCCGCGCGAGCTGCTGCCGCTGGCCGAGAACCGCACGCCGTTCTTCTGCTCCGGCTGCCCGCACAACTGGGGCGTCAAGGTCCCCACCGGCGCGGTCGTGGGGTCCGGCACCGGCTGCCACGGCATGACGCTGCTGATGGAGCCCGAGCGCGTCGGTGACCCCATCGGCATCACCGCGATGGGCAACGAGGGCACGCAGTGGATCGGCATGGCGCCGTTCGTCGAGACCGACCACATCTTCCAGAACTTCGGTGACGGCACGTACTTCCACTCCGGCCAGCTCGCGGTGCAGGCCGCGATCGGATCCGGCGTGAACATCACGTTCAAGATCCTCTACAACGACACCACCGCGATGACCGGCGGCCAGACCTCGACCCACCTTGTCGGGGTGCCGGAGCTCGCGAAGATCCTGCTGATCCAGGGCGCGGCGCGCGTGCTGGTCACCACCGACGACCTCAAGGGCTACGACAAGAAGGCGCTGCCTGACGGCGTCGAGGTGTGGGACCGCACCCGCATCGTGGAGGCGCAGGAGCTGCTCGCCGCCATCCCCGGCACCACGATCCTGTTCCACGAGCAGGAGTGCGCCACGGAGGTCCGTCGCGACCGTCGTCGTGGCAAGCGCGAGATGCCGACCACGCGCGTGGTGATCAACCACCGCGTGTGCGAGGGCTGCGGCGACTGCGGCGACGTGTCGTCGTGTCTCTCCGTGCAGCCGCTGGACACGCCGCTCGGCCGCAAGACCACCATCGACCAGGCCAGCTGCAACCTCGACATGTCGTGCCTGCACGGCGACTGCCCCGCGTTCATGACCGTCGAGGTCGACCCGGACGGTCAGGTCGCCGGCTCGCTGCTGGACCCCGACGTCGCGGCGCTGCCACTACCGACCGACGTCGCGGGCGACACCACCTCGCTGCGCACCGGCGGCATCGGCGGCACGGGCGTCGTGACCGCCGCACAGATGCTGGCCACCGCCGCGCTGCTGGTCGGCGTCGAGGTCGACGGCCTCGACCAGACCGG
>JBFGFG010000296.1:0-3721 GCA_041579655.1 Nitriliruptoraceae bacterium | reverse complement strand
GGCCTGCTGCATGCGAGCACGCAGCGCGTCGTCGACGGCCGGTGACGGTGCTTCCTCGACCACCTTCTGGTGGCGGCGCTGCACGGAGCAGTCCCACTCGCCCAGCGCGAGCACCGTGCCGTGCTCGTCGGCCAGCACCTGGATCTCGACGTGGCGTGGGTCCGTGACCGCACGCTCGAGCAGCATCGCGTCGTCGCCGAAGCTGGCCATCGCCTCGCGGCGGGCCGCAGCCAGCGCGTCGGGCCGCAGGGCGAGGTCCTCGACCAGCCGCATGCCCTTGCCGCCGCCGCCCGCTGCGGCCTTCACCAGCAACGGCGCGCCGATGCGCTGCCCCTCGGCCAGCAGGGTGGCCTCGTCCTGCGCCTCGCCCTGGTAGCCGGGCAGGCACGGCACGCCGGCCGCCTCCATGCGGCGCTTCGCGACGGCCTTGTCGCCCATCAGCTCGATGGCCTCGGGTGTCGGGCCGACGAACACGATGCCTGCGTCGACACACGCCCGCGCGAACGCGGCGTTCTCGGACAGGAAGCCGTAGCCGGGGTGGATCGCGCCGGCACCGGTCGCCCGAGCAGCGGCCAGCACCGCGTCCACGTCGAGGTAGCTGTCGCGTGACGGCGCGGGACCGATGCGCACGGCGACGTCAGCCGCCTGCACGTGCGGCGCGTCCGCGTCGGCGTCGGAGTACACGGCCACGGTCCGGTAGCCGGCCGCACGGGCCGAGCGGATGACCCGCACGGCGATCTCGCCGCGGTTGGCCACGAGCACCGTGTCGAACCGGTTCGTGCATGAGGTGGTGGAGGTCGTCATGGGCGTGCCACCCCGAACGTGAGCGGGCGGGGCTGGGCCGCTTCGGCCTCCTCGACCGTGGCGAGCAGGAAGCCGAGCACGGACCGCGTGTCGCGTGGGTCGATCACCCCGTCGTCGAGCCCTCGGCCGGAGGTCACCCACGCGGACTCCTGCGCCTCGTACAGCGGGACGATCTGGCCGATGAACGCCTCGACGAACTCCTCGTTGAGCTCCTGGCCCATCCGCTCGGCGCGCTGCTGGGCGACGATGCGCATCGTGGTCGCGGCCTGCTCGGCGCCCATCACGCCGCTGCGCGAGTTCGGCCACTGGAACAGGAACCGCGGGTCGTAGCCGCGCCCGCTCATGCCGTAGTTGCCGGCGCCGAACGAGGCGCCGATGATGAAGGTGAAGCGCGGGACGGTGGCGTTGGCGACGGCCTGGATCATCTTGCTGCCGTGCGTTATCATCCCGCCACGCTCGGCCTCGACACCGACCATGTAGCCGGTGATGTTCTGCAGGAACACCAGCGGGGTGCCGAGCTGGCAGCAGCGCTGGATGAACTGCGTGGCCTTGGTCGCGCCCTGGTTGTCGATGGGGCCGTTGTTGCCGATGATGCCGACGGGCCGGCCGTGGACCTCGGCCTCGAGGCAAACGGTCGCGGCGCCGTAGCTCGGCTTGAAGTCGACGAAGCGGCTGCCGTCCACCACCCGTGCGACGACCTCGCGCACGTCGTAGGCGACCTTGAAGTCGACCGGCACCACGCCGCACAGCTCGTCGGGGTCGTACAACGGTTCGTCGAAGGTGGCCGGTGGGTCGTGGGTCCAGCCCTCGCCGAAGCGCATCGCGGCGACCACGTCGCGGCAGATGCGGATGGCGTCGCGGTCGTCCTCGGCGACGTGGTCGACCAGGCCGCTGACGGTGGCGTGCATCTCGACGCCGCCGAGCTCCTGCTCCTCGGCGACCTCACCGGTGGCGGCCTTCAGCAGCGGTGGCCCGGCGAGGAACGCCTTGCCCTGCCCCTGCACGCCGATCACGACGTCGGACAGGCCCGGCACGTACGCGCCGCCAGCCGTGCCCGAGCCGTGCAGCACCGTGATGACCGGCAGCCCCGCCGCGGAGTGCCGCGCCATGTTCGCGAACGACCGGCCCCCGTCGGACCAGAACTCGACCTTGTACTCGAGCAGGTTCGCCCCGGCGGACTCCGACAGGTTGATCATCGGCAGCCGGTTCTCCAGCGCGATGTCCTGCGCCCGGAGCGTCTTGTCGAGGCCGGGGATCGTGATCGCGCCGGCGCCGATGCCCGCGTCGGACGCGGCCACCATGACGCGGGTGCCGCGGACGTAGCCGATGCCGACGATCGAGGCGCCACCGGGGATGGACTGCGCCGGGTCCTCGTTGTCGACGAGGTAGCCGGCGAGGTTGCCGAGCTCGAGGAACGGCGCGCCGGGATCCAGCAGCAGCGCGACACGCTGCCGCGGTGTGAGCTGCCCACGCTTGGCGAACTTCTCGGCCTTGGACTCGCTCTTGGCCTCGGCCTGCCCCTCCGCGGTCCGGAGATGGGCGACCAGCTCCAGCATCGCGGCGCGGTTGTCGGCGAACCGCGCGCTCGACGTGTCGATGCGGCTGGTGAACACGGACATGACGACTCCGGTCGGTGCGGCGCTTGCAACCTGAGTGCCACTCAAGTAGAACTGAGTGTAGATGTCAACGCGGTCGCCCCTCTGACCGCCGACCAGCCAGGAGCGCCGGTGCCGGAGCAGACCCGCGGTGACCGGACACGCGCAGCGATCCTCGAGGCAGCCGCCGAGGACCTCTCGGCCCACGGGCTCGACGGCATGCGCGGTCCTCGGGTCGCGGCGGCCGCCGAGGTGTCCGAGGCGACGGTGTGGTTCCACTTCGGCACCAAGGCCGGGCTGCTCGTCGCGGTGATGGAGGCGTACTACGCCGACCTGCTCGAGCGTCTGACGGCCACCATCGACGGTGCGTCCTCCCCCGCCGAGCGCCTCGAGACGTTCTGCCGGGCGTGGTTCACCGCGATCGACGCGGACATGGCCCTGGTCGGCGAGCTCGGTCGTCAGGGCCGCGCCGGCCACGACCCTGCGGTCACGGAGTCGTTCGCGACCTGCAACCGTCGGGTCACGCGGCTGTTCGAGCGGCTCGTGGAGGACAACGTGGCCGCCGGGTCCCTGCGCGACGACCTGCCGCCGCGACTGGTGCGAGACACCTTCTTCGGCGCTGCCGAGCACGTGCTGCTACGGCGACGCGCGACCGGGCGCCCGGCCGACCTCGAGGCCGCAGCCGACGGCGTGCTGTCGCTGCTGCTGCGCGGTGCCGGGAGCTCGCCGTCGCGCTCGGGCCGACCCGACGCAGCGCGCGAGGACGACATCCGCACCGCCCTGCTGCGCATCGAGCAGCGGCTGGACGCCGTCGCGCCTCAGTCGGGCGCAACGAGCGAGGCGACGCCGTGACCGATGAACACCCGCCCGACCTGCTGCGCACCGTGGCGGGTCGGGTCAGTGCGGCGACCGACCCCGTCAAGGGCTCGCGGTTCGTCGCGACGCTCGCGCCTGCCCCCGACGAGGCGGGCGCGTTCGCGGTGCTCGAGCAGCTGCGCGCCGCCGCGCCCGACGCGTCGCACCACTGCTGGGCGTACGTGCTCGAGGACGGACGACGACGCTCGTCGGACGACGGCGAGCCCCGGGACACGGCCGGCGCACCGATGCTGCGACACCTGCTCGGTGCCGGGCTCGTGGACGTCGTGGTCGTGGTCACCCGCTGGTACGGCGGCACCAACCTCGGACGCGGCGGGCTGGTGCGCGCGTACGGCGACGCGGCGGCCGCGGCCATCGCTGCCGCCGAGATCGTCGAGCGGCGCGCCGTGAGCCGTTTCCACCTCACGCACGCCTACGAGCTCACCGCCACGGTCGAGGCAGTCCTC
>JBFGFG010000295.1:0-3793 GCA_041579655.1 Nitriliruptoraceae bacterium | reverse complement strand
CGTCGTCGAGGTCGATCTCGGCGTGCTCGGTCATCGGCGGGCCGAACAGGTCGCGCAGGTTCTCGACCCCCTCGACCGGGTCGATGGTGACGATCTGCTCGACCTTGGTGCCCTGCACCGCCTCGCGGGCGGTCTCGAGGAACATCCCGATCGTCACCAGGATCGTCGCGCCGGCGTCCGCGAGCTGGTGGCGCACCTCGCTCGCGGTGTAGGTCGGGTTGATCGTCGTGATCGTGCCGCCGGTCATCGCGGTGCCGTGGAACACGATCGCGTACTCGGGGATGTTCGGCGCGAGGATCGCCAGCGTGCTGCCCCGCCCGAAGCCCTTGGCAGCGAGTCCACCGGCGAGCGCGGCGACGCCACCGGCGAGCTCGCCGTAGCTGAGCGTGCGGCCGCTTGGGCCGTCGACGAGCGCCGGCTTCTCGGCCAGCCGCTGCGCGTGCTGCAGCACGTAGGTGGTCAACGGGACGGCGGGGATCTCGACGTCGGGCAGCGGGCTGGCGTGGATCATCGGTGGTGGCTCCGGGGCCGAGGGGGCGTCGCGACAGTCAAGCCCGCGCCGACGCGCACCGCAGTCCTACCGGCCGCTCACACCCAGCCGTGGTCCTCGAGCTGCGGGTGGGTGGCGAGGTAGGAGCGCGCCTGCTCGTCGGTCATCCCCAGCTCGGCGAGCCCGCCGCGCAGCATCGCGAGGTAGTCGTCGTCCGGCGCCCGCGGCTCCGGACGCTCCACGTAGGTGAAGCTCACCGCAGGAGCGCCGTCCAGCTCGCCGAGCGCGACGAGCCGCCCGTAGCGCTCCTTCGGCAGCAGCACCCCGCCGTCGCGCACGAGCTCTTCGGGGACCTCGACCTCACCCGGCGTGATGTGGTTCTCCTGCGCCACGACGTCGGCGAACTGCTCCGGCGTGATGCACCAGGCCCTGCCGATCGTGGTGCCCTGCCCGTCGAGGTCGAGGTAGGCCGGCGCGCCGCTCCAGGTGTAGGACGGGCCACCGAACAGCAGCGACTGCGGGATCTCGACGCGTCGGTCGGCGACCGCCGGCGTCGCGTCGCGGGCACCGGGCGCGCTCCACAACCCGTTCGGCGGCGCGCCACCCTCGAGGTAGCACCGGAACCGCGCCGCGTACAGGTTCGAGCCGTACGACACGTACCAGAGCACCTGGACCTCCATCGCTGGGACGCCCGTCGTGAGTCAACTGTCCCGAGGCACGAGGCTAACGGGCCGGTCATGCTGGGCCGACGGGGACAGCAGCCCGTCGCCACAGCCCCCCGAACGGTCACCCGTGTCCGCCAGCTCCCCACCGAAGCCGCCACGGCCTGCGCCCCGCACGCTTGCGTACGCGACGGCGCTGCTCGTGGCGCTTGCCATGATGGCGTCCTCGGGCTCGGCATTCATGATGGCCAGCTCAGCATCACCGGCGACGGCGGGTGCGACCGCTGCAGAGCCGACCGGCGTGCTGTCCTGGCTGACCCGGCTGGCCCGTCCCTCGGCCTCGACCGCCACGGCCGCCTCGTCGATCGAGCCCGCACCCGACCCGGACGGTGGCGTCAGCGCGACCGCGTTCGGCCCCGTGGTGCTCGCGCCGGAGGACGGCCGGATGTTCCCGGGCGACTGCGCCGTCGCGCCCGCGGCGCAGGACCAGGTCGCGATGGCGGTCGCCGTGCACGCCACGTTCCTGTGCGTCGGAGCCCGCCTCGGCTGGCTCGACGAGCCGCCGGTCTCCTCCCCCGGCTCGGACGCGTTCCCCAGCCGCGCCCACCAGCACGCTGCCGAGGCCGTCGCGATCGCGTGGTGCGAGTCCGGTCTGGACCCCGCGGCGCGCAACCCGATCTCCAGCGCGCGCGGCCTGTTCCAGGTGCTGCGCCAGCACGACTGGCTGTTCGCCCGCTACGGCTCGTCCTGGCGCGACGGTGGAACCGACCCGGTGCTGTCGATGGCCGTCGCCGCTGACCTGCAGGCCTGGCTCGTGCAGCGGGGCTACGACGCCTGGCTGGACTGGGAGTCCGCCAACGCCCGCATGTCCGAGGAGGTCGGCGGCCCCGTGCGCGTCGGCGCGCTCCCGGCCCACCCCTCGACCCGCAGCGACAGCCGCGGCCTGACCGCGCCCGCGCTTCCCTCCTGGGCTGCGGACCCCGTCGGCGGCGGACCCATCGGCGGCTCGTGCGGCAGCGTGTGGCAGGGCCGCGGCTGGTGACGCGAGCGCGTCGGGTCACCGGCCGCTGAGCGCTGGTCAGCCGTCCGTGTCGCCCGACGCGTCGGGGTCCGGCTCGATCCGTGCCAGCACGGTCCCCGTCGCCACCTGGGCGCCGACCGAGGCGAGCTCGGTGACGACGCCGTCCACGTCGGCCTCGAGCACGTGCTCCATCTTCATCGCCTCGATGGCGACCACCGGCGTCCCGCGGGTCACGCGGTCCCCGACGGCAACCTCGACGGCGGTGACCGCGCCGTGCATCGGCGCGCTCAGCACACCGGCACCCGTCGCACCGGCGACGTCGCGCAGCGCGAGCAGCACGTCGCGCACGTCGAGGTCGCGATGCCGCAGGCGCAGCAGCACACGGTCGCCCTCGCCCCCGACGGCGATCGCGTCCATGTCCACGCGACAGCCGTCGACCACCAGCGCGTCCGGCGTGCCGCTGGCCACGAAGGTCCGCTCGCCGATGCTGATGCGCAGCCCGTCGCGGTCGCGCGTGACCGTCACGTCGAGGTCGTCCTCCCCGATGCCGTGCAGCTGCTGCAGCGAGCGCTGCCGCCCGCTGCTGGCCCATCCGGCGAGGGCCGGCGCCCGGCGTGCGGCTGCTGCCTCACGGGTCAGGTGCAGCCACGCCGCGGCGACCGCGGCGTCCGCCACGTCGTCGTGCTCGGCCGGCGCCCAGCCGTCGAGGAACGAGGTGGTCGCCTCGCCCGCCACGAAGCGCTCGTCGCGCAGCACCCGGGCGAGGAAGCTGCGGTTGGTCCGCACGCCGAGCAGCACGGTGCGCTCCAGCGCGTCCGCGAGCCGGCGGCGCGCCTCCTCGCGGTCACGGCCGTGCGCGATCACCTTGCCCAGCATCGGGTCGTAGTGGGCGCCCACGACGCTGCCGGTGGCGATGCCCGCGTCCACGCGCACGTCGGTCGGCAGCTCGAGCAGGGCGACCGTGCCGGTCTGTGGCAGGTAGCCGGCGTCAGGGTCCTCGGCGTACAGCCGGACCTCGATCGCGTGCCCGGTGAGCGTGACCTCGTCCTGCGTCAGCGGCAGCGGCTCGCCCTGCGCGACCCGCAGCTGCAGCTCGACCAGGTCCAGCCCGGTGATCGCCTCGGTGACGGGGTGCTCGACCTGCAGCCGGGTGTTCATCTCGAGGAACGCGAAGCTGCCGTCGGCGGCGAGCAGGAACTCGACCGTGCCGGCGCCGACGTAGCCCACGTCGCGCGCGACGGTCACGGCGGCCTGCTGCATGCGAGCACGCAGCGCGTCGTCGACGGCCGGTGACGGCGCTTCCTCGACCACCTTCTGGTGGCGGCGCTGCACGGAGCAGTCCCGCTCACCCAGGGCGAGCACCGTGCCGTGCTCGTCGGCCAGCACCTGGATCTCGATGTGGCGCGGGTTGAGGATGAACTTCTCGAGGAACACGCGCTTGTCGCCGAACGAGTTCAGTCCCTCGCGCTGGGTGGCCTCGAAGCCTTCCTCGACGTCCCTGTCGTTGTGCGCCAGCCGCATGCCCTTGCCGCCGCCGCCCGCTGCGGCCTTCACCAGCAGCGGCGCGCCGATGCGCTGCCCCTCGGCCAGCAGGGTCGCCTCGTCCTGCGCCTCGCCCTG
>JBFGFG010000294.1:0-3817 GCA_041579655.1 Nitriliruptoraceae bacterium | reverse complement strand
TCGGCGAGCTCGCCGAACCCGACGCGATGGTCGAGATCGCCGTCCGTGCGGAGCAGGCGGGGTGGGACGGCCTGTTCCTGTGGGACCACGTCGTCTACCGCGAGGGCGTGACGCATCTCGCCGACCCGTGGATCGTGCTCGCCGCCATCGCGCAGGCGACCACGACGCTGCGCATCGGCACGATGGTGACCCCGCTGCCGCGTCGTCGACCGCAGGTGCTGGCCCGACAGACCACCACGCTGGACCGTCTCTCCGGCGGCCGGCTCACGCTCGGCATCGGCGTCGGGGGCGACGCGTACGGCGAGTTCAGCGCGTTCGGTGACGAGACGGACATGAAGGTCCGCGGCGACATGCTGGACGAGGAGATCGCGCTGCTGCGGCAGCTGTGGTCCGGCGAGGTCGTCGAGCACCACGGCGCCCACCACACGGTGGACGCCAAGGCGTTCCTGCCCACCCCCGTGCAACGCCCGGGCCCGCCGCTGTGGGCGGCCGCCCGCTTCGGCAGCGCTCGTCCGCTGCGTCGCGCGGCGGCGCTGGACGGGCTGTTCCCCATCGGCCTGGAGTCGCCGGACGACCTGCGGGTGCTGCTGGCCCAGCTGAACGAGCACCGGCCGGTCCCCTCGGCGCCGTTCGACGTCTGCGTGAACCTGCTGGCGGGGACCGACCCGCAGGCGTGGCAGGACGCCGGCGCGACGTGGGCGGTCACGCACGTCGGCCCGCTGCGGGTCGATCGCGCGGACCTGACGCGGCTCGCGTCGCAGGCGCCTCCCGGTTGGCCGACCGATCCGGGCTGGGACTGACGACGAACGCTCCCGACGGCGAACGCCGGCCGCCAACCGCCTCACACGTCACTGGTAGCGGTTGACCGACCACTGTATGTTCGATGTCCGCACGCCATCACCGGTTGCTGTCTGGACCGTTACCGATCGGCTGTTGCGTCGGTGGAGCGAGTGTCGAGCGAGGGAGCGCTGTGTCGTTGGTCAGCGGAAGTCACGACGAGGCGCGTGCGCGTGCCGCGTTCCTGCTCGGGATCTCGCCGGACGCCGACCAGGCCGAGGCGCTCGCCGGCTACCACCGACAGCTCGAGACGATGCACCCGCGGGCCGGCGGGGACCGCTCTGCGTACCGCGCGCTGCTCGCGGCGTGGGCCGTGTGGAACCAGCTGGCGTCGGACGGCCACGCCGCTCCGTCGTTGGCCGATGCCGCCCGCCTGCGTGAGGTGTCGCTGCTGGCGGCCGCCGACGCAGAGGAGCAGGAGCTGCGAGCGATGGTCGTCGCGACCGACCACTCGCGCGCCGAGCAGCTTGGGCGGGCGCTCGACGCCATGCCCGACGACGATGTCGAGGAGGACGTCGTCATCGACCTGCGCAGCCTGGTGTACGAGGTCGACCTCGAGGCCATCGAGGCGTTGCCGCGTCAACACCGCGCCTACGCAACGGCGGGATCGGCCGCCGTGATCCGCACCGCTGCGGGCCACGTGAGCGACTACGCCTGAGCGATCAGCGCAGCGGCATCGGGGTGAGCTCCGGCACACCGTCGCGCGCGGCCACGACCCGCTCGCCGGCGAGCCACACGCCGACGATGGACGCGGGGTCGCGCAGCACGCTGATGTCGGCGACCGGGTCGGCGCTCAGCGCCAGCACGTCGGCGTCGTAGCCCTCCACGAGCTGTCCGCTGCGCGGCGCCTGTGGTCCGAGCGTCGCAGGCCCTGTCGCCGTGGCCGCGTCGATCGCCTGCAGGCTGGTCATGCCGAGCTCGACGAGCAGCTCGAGCTCGCGGGCGTTGCCGCCGAACGCGAGCGGGTGACCGACGACCGAGAGGCCCAGGTCGGTCCCCGACGCGATGGTGACGCCGGCCGCCATCGCGATGCCGATCGCCTGCTCGTGACGGGCGGTGATGGCGCGCCCCTTCTCCATCATCCGTGGGCTGGCCCCGCCGGCGCCTGCCGACTCGCCGTGGAACAGCGTGTCGACGATGGTCCTGGTGGGCACGAGCACCATCTCCCGCTCGACCATCGCGGCTGCGGTGTCCTCGGTCAGGTACGTCCCGTGCTCGATGGTGTGCACGCCCGCCTCGATCGCGGCCTCGATGCCAGCCTCTCCGTGGCAGTGCGCCGCCACGATGCGCTCGGCGCGGGTGGCCTCCTCGACGATCGCCTTGAGCTCCTCGCCGGAGAACTGCTGGTGCATCGGGTGGTCGACCTCGGACAGCACGCCGCCGGACGCGCACACCTTGATGAGCTTCGCGTCGAGCCGCAGCTGGCGACGCACGGCCTTGAGCACCTCGGGGATCCCGTCGGCGATGGCCAGCAGCCCACCGTCGGCGCCGAAGCGCTCGACGAGGTCCAGCGGCAGGTCGTGGAGGTCGCCGTGCCCGCCCGTCGTGGAGAGGATCGCGTTCGACGAGTACACCCGAGGCGCCCGCACGAGCCCCTCCCGGCGCACCGCCTCGACGTGCACGCCGTGGCCGCCGACCTCACGCAGGGACGTGAAGCCCATGCGCAGGGCACGTGACGCGTCAGCCGCGACGCGCAGCATCGCCGGCTCGACCCGGTGCGTGGCGACCTTGGACAGCTCGAGGTCCGGCACGCCCATGAGGTGCACGTGCGCGTCCCACATGCCGGGCATCACCGTGTCGCATGTGGTCACGACCGCGTTCGGCGTGTCGGGTGCGTCGGCCGCGGGGCCGGCGTACGTGATGGAGCCGCCGTCGAGCACCACCACGGCGTCCGCGACGGGCGCGCCGCGACCGGGCACGAGCTGCCGTGCGACGATCCGCTGCGTCTGGGTCGGGTCGGTGTCGCTCGGCTGCTGCTCGGTCATCACACGCTCCCGTGGGTTCGCATCTGGTACGCGCTGGTCATGATGGCCACGACCTCGCCCTGCTCGTCGACGAGCTCGAGCGTGAGGTCGAAGCTGGCCTTGCCGTGCTCGGTGGCCTCGGCCGTGAGCCGCTCGACGTCGTCGGCGCTGATCGTCGCCTCGACGGTGATCGCGCCCCGCCCCGGGCGCCGGTAGCGGATCGTGGACTCCTTGACGAGCGGGAAGAAACGTTCGGCGTCGAACGTCGCGAAGAACAGCACGCCGCCCGGCACCTCACCCAAGGTGTAGAGCGCGCCCGCGTACATCGTCCCGAAGTGGTTGACGTTCGGCTCGGCCGGCATCCGCAGCACGCATCGCCCGGGCTCGACCTCGAGCACCTCGAGCCCACTGCGCTCGACGAACGCGATGCCCTGCACGAGCCCGTTGGCGGTTGCGGTGTCCATGCTGCTCCATGCTGTGGATCTGCTGGGCGTGCTGTTGCGTGGGTGACGCTAGACCCTCGGTCTGCACCGGCGTCTGACCTTGGCCTCACCGTGGATGGCCACGGCGTCATGCCGGAGGGCCCCGGGCCGCTGGGTGTGAGCGGGGGTCGGGGTGTCCGGAGCGGGGTCATGGTCGGCCGCCAACGTCAGGCGGTGGCGGTTTCGCGGCGGGTCCGCGGGGCCATGTGGTGATGGTCTGCCCGCCCGGTGAGGTCCAGTCCATCCGCCGGGTTGCGGGGTCGAGCTGGGCGTGCCAGCCGCCGTGATGCACGAGGTCGTGACAGATCCCGCACAGCGGCGCGCCGTCGTCGATGCTCGTGGTGCCGCCGTTGCGCCACCAGGTGAGGTGGTGCAGGTCAGTCCAGCCGAACGGTCGGTGGCACGCCGGGCCGCGGCAGCCGCCATCGATCGCCCTGCTTGCGGCACGTTGGGCGCCGGACCAGGTCCGGGTCGCACGGCCCACATCCAACGGACGCCCCTCAGGGTCCACGACCAACCGTCGGACGGTCGCGT
>JBFGFG010000293.1:0-3837 GCA_041579655.1 Nitriliruptoraceae bacterium | reverse complement strand
TAACCCTGCATCCGAGAACAACGAAGCCCCGCTCATCGGGCGGGGCTTCGTGCTAGCAGTCGGAGTCCCTAGAGCGCGTCGCGGACGTTCTCGACGAGCACCTGCATGTGCGGCTGCGGCCATCCAGGTCACCGTACGGTCGACCCACGTCGGCCTTGCGGCAGCGTGGGATGAGGACGCGCGGAGGTTGTGCATGAACTCCAGCAAGGTGATGAGGTGGTCGTCCGCTGTAGGCCTCGTGAGCTGGGAGCTCGGCATCGTGCTGTGGTTGGTTCTGGATCCTGACGCGGAGTCGATCGGGTCACTCCGCAACGTGGTCTTGCTCGCGGGGGGCCCGCTGCCAGTGTTCGTGTGGGCGTGGCTGCGCCCCGGCTGGGTGCCGGGGCTCGTTGCGACGGTGCTGAGTTTCGTTCTGGCCGCGGCGCTTGGTGGCGGTTACAACGTTCTCGCGTACCCGGAACTGGCAGCCATGGTCGGACTCGGGGCTGCCACAGCAGGTGCGCTGGCCGAGTCCTGGTCGGCGCGTCAGCGAGGGTGACGGGGAACGAACGTGTGGTTCAGAGCCTTTGAACCTCGGCGCGACTGCCGGCCGTTATCTGCCATCTGTCCCGACTGACTGCCGAACCCACCTCACGGTGCGGGCCGTCGCCGTTCCAACGCCAGACCGTCAGCCGACGGCGGCCAGCGCCCGGGCGAGGTCGGTGCGCAGGTCCTCGACGTCCTCCAGCCCGATCGACAGCCGCACCGCGTCGTCGGTGATGCCCATCGCAGCGCGTGCCTCGGGCCCGATCTTGTGGTGCGTCGTGGTGGCCGGGTGCACCGCCATCGACTTGGCGTCCGCGAAGTTGTTGGAGATGTCGATCAGCTGCATCGCGTCGAGGAACGCGAACGCGCTCGGCGTCCCGCCAGCCAGCTCGAACGTCACCACGCTGCCGCCGTCGCCCAGCTGCCGGCGGGCCAGCTCGTGCTGCGGGTGGGAGGTCAGGAACGGGTGGCGCACCGACGTCACCGACGGTTGCTGCTCGAGCCAGGTGGCGAGCTCGAGCGCCGAGGCCGCCATGCGCTGACGTCGCAGCGGCAGCGTCTCGAGGCCCTTGAGCACGACCCAGGCGTTGAACGGACTCAGCGCCGGTCCGGTGTGGCGCAGCCACGGCAGCACGTCGTCGACGATGCGCTGCTCGCTGCCGAGGATCATCCCGCCGAGGGTGCGCCCCTGGCCGTCGCTGTGCTTGGTGGTCGAGTACGTGACCAGGTCCGCGCCGAGGTCCAGCGGGTGCACGGTCGTCGGCGCGAGGAACGCGTTGTCCACCACCACCGTGGCGTCGGCCGCGTGGGCCAGCTCGCTGACCGCGGCGATGTCCACCAGCTCCTGCATCGGGTTGCTCGACACCTCGAAGAACGCGACGTCCGCGCCCGGCGCAAGCGCCTGCTCCCAGTCGTCGAGGTCGGTGCCGTCCACCAGCACCGTCTCGACGCCGAAGCGCGGCAGCAGCTCGGTCACGATCGTCAGGCACGAGCCGAACAGGCCGCGCGACGCGACCAGCCGGCTGCCTGCACGGGTGCACGACAGCAGCGCCGTGTGCACCGCGGCCATGCCGGACGCGACGGCCAGCCCGCGCTCGGCGCCCTCGAGCGCCGCCATCCGCTGCTCGAGCATCGCGATGGTGGGGTTCGACACACGGGTGTAGCGGTGGCGGGTGACCTCGCCGGCGAACGCCGCGCGAGCCTCGTCGGCCGTCTCGTACACGTAGCCCGAGGTCAGGTACAGCGCCTCGGAGGTCTCGTGGAAGCCGGAGCGCGCCAGCCCGGCGCGCACAGCGTCGGTCTCGGGCGCGCGGCCGTCGTCGCTCACGAGCGACCCGCCCGGCCGGGCAGCACCACAGCCTGCGCCGTGACGACCCGCTCGCCGTCCCAGGTGATGCTCGGCGAGCCGTGCAGCACGTAGCCGTCCGCGAGCGCGCCCGAGATCTTCTCGCAGAACGCGCGGTCGTCGGTGCCGGTCAGCAGCCGGTACGGCAGCGGCGCGTCCTCGGACGGCGCGTCGGCCGCCCCGGTCTCGTCGTGTGCGTCGGTCACGGGACACCTCGTGGTCGTGGTCGTGCACAGGCTAGGAGCCGGCGACCCGGCCACCACCACGGGACGGTGCGAACGGTCCATCGCCGACGCCGACGGTGCAGCCGGTCACCGACCGAGCAGGCCGAGCGGGTCCTCGGGGTCGACGTCGGGCATGAACGGCACGCCGCGCTCGTGGTCGGTGAGTCGGTACACCAGCCCGAGCCAGTTGCTGAACAGCGAGCGGCCCGTGTCTGCCCAGGTGTTGTCCAGCCGCGCCACGATCTCGGCCTCGGGGAACGCCGGTGCCTCGCCCAGTGCGGCCGTGCGCAGCTCCTCGAGATGGGCGGTCACGATCGAGGCCGCCTCGTCGGGGAGGTAGCGGTCGGGCAGCGGAGGCACGCCCTCGAGCTCGCCGGCGACGTAGCGCTGGAGCTCGCGCTTGTACTCCTTGAGCAGGCTGACGTGGTCGTACTCGGGGTGACCCTGGAGGTAGACGGTGCGGATGCCGTCGGGCGAGGTGCCGAGGTGGAAGCCGCCGTCGAGCGTCTCGGCCAGCACGCGGACGCCGGCGTCGCGCAGCGGGCCTGGTGAGATGTCGTTCCAGCGCGAGTGGGGGGCGTCGAAGCGCGTGTTGGATCCGCGCACCAGCGGGTGGTCCGGCTCGGTGACGCGGTGGGAGACGACACCCCAGCGCTTGCTCAGCATGCGCTGGCGGACCACGCCGTGGCGGCGCTGCACCAACGCGTGCGTGGCGAGGCACGAGCACAGCGTCGAGGTGACGTGCTCGTGCGCCCACGCTGCCACCTCGCCCAGCGGCTCCCAGAACGGGGCCTTGGTCAGGTCGGGGTCCTCGACGTTCGCGCCCGAGATGATCAGCGCGTCGAGCCCGTCGGCCCGGACCTGGTCGAAGGTCTCGTAGTGCGCATCGATGTGGGCGCGTGCGGCGGGCCCACGCTCGACGCCCTCGACGGTGAACGGGTGGACGAACACCTGGACGATGGCGTTCGCGCCGCCGACCAGCCGCATGTACTGCTGCTCGGTCACCTGCAGCGCTGCGTCGGGCATCAGGTTGAGCAGGCCGATGTGCAGCTCGCGGATGTCCTGACGCCGCGCCTCGTCGAGGCCCAGCACGGCCTCGCCGTCCGCGGCGAGCGCGGCGAACGTGGGCAGCTGGGAGTGGGCGACGATCGGCATGCCCCAGACGCTACGCGCTGGGCAGCCGTTCGCCGACTCGGCGGGTCGCGATCCGGGCGTGCGCCGCCGAGCGGCGGCACGAAAAGCGCCACGGCCCGCACCGATGTGGCGCGGGCCGTAGGGCCGGGAGGTGCGAGCGGCGTCAACCGTCGGTGTCACCGTTGTCGGTGCCGTCGTCGGTGATGTCGTCGTTGGCCTCGTTCTCGTCGATGAGCTCCTCGTCCATCTCGTCCTCGAGCTCGTCCAGCTCGGTGGCGACCTCGTCGGCGCCGTCCTCGACGTTCTCCTCGATCGCGTCGAGGTCGTCGGAGGCGTCGCCGTCGCAGGCAGCGAGGCCGAGGCTCAGGCTCAGGACTGCGGTGCCGGTCAGGATGCGGCGGCGGATGGTGGTGGTGCGCATATCTGTCTCCAAAGATGGTGGTGGTTCGCGGCGGTGTCCCGACGCGGTGCAACACACGTTGGCCTGCCCTCCGCCTGCTTGCAAGAGCAAGCGCGGACACCGGACAACTCGGACCTGTCACGTTTGACGGGGCGTCAGGCTGGGCACCGCGGATCCCCGGAACATGGCTCGGCCCGCACCTGGGGAGT
>JBFGFG010000292.1:0-3864 GCA_041579655.1 Nitriliruptoraceae bacterium | reverse complement strand
GCCCGACGTTCGAGTTCGAACAACGCATGCCCGAACACGGCACTTCCCAAACGGTCCGCTCAGCGCAGCAGCGACCAGGCGCCGGCCTCGACGACGTAGCGGCGCTGCGTCGCGCCGGCCGCGGCCTCCTCGACCTCGCCGTCGCGGTTGTGCGCGAGGTCGGTTCCGCGGATGACGACCTCGGCGCCGCGTGCGTGCACCACGTCGTCGCGCTCGAGGTGGGTGCCACGCAGCAGCGCTGCGGCGTATGCGGCCCGGGCCGGCCGCGCGACCGCGTGGACCACCACCACGTCGGCGAGGCCGTCGTCGATCACCGCCTCTGGCGCGATCGCCGTGCCGCCGCCGACGGTCGAGCCGTTCATCACGGCCACCATCAGCACGCGCTCCGGCGCTTCGACCCGCTCGCCGTCGACCTCGACGGACACCTCGAGGCCGTCGTCCCCCACGCCGGCCAGGAGCGCACCCAGCGGGTACGCCAGGGCACCGAGCGACGGCTTGAGGTCGTCGGCGCGCTCGGCGGCTGCGACCCCCACGCCCACGTGCACGGCGTTGACGACCACGTCGCCCTCGTCGTCCAGCAGCAGGTCCATCGGGCGCGGCGTCGCGGCCAGCAGCTGCTCGGCGGCAGCGTCGGCCTCGCCGGGGAGCTCGAGGAAGCCTGCGAGGTCGTTGCCCGTGCCGAACGGGACCAGACCGAACGTGAGCTGGTCGAGCAGCCCCAGCCGCCGGCCCTGCGCCACGGCCAGCGAGATGCTGCCGTCACCGCCACACACCACCACCACCGCGTCGCTGGACGCGGCCTCGCGCAGCACGTCGGCCAGCTCGTCGGCGTCGGAGGTCTCACGGACCTCGGCCCCGCCGTGCGGCTCCAGCAGCCCGCGCAGGGTGTCCACCGTCTCGGCGTCGTCGGTGCCCGCCTCGGCGTTGCGGACCAGCAGCCAACGGGTCATGGCATCCCTCGCAACGTACTCAGAACGTGTCGCGCGGGATGTAACCACCCCACTCGTCACGCAGCACGTCGCAGACCTCTTGGAGCGTGGCGCGGCGCTTGAGTGCGTCGCGCATCGGCGGCAGCAGGTTGTCGTCGCCCTTCGCCGCGGCGCGCATGGCCTCGAGCGCGGTGTCGACGCCACCCTGGTCGCGGTCGCGCTTCACCGCGTCGATGCGGTCGATCTGGCCCTGGCGGATGGACTCGTCCACGCGCTGCAGGTCCGGCTCGACCTCCTCCTCGACCTGGAAGCGGTTGACGCCGACCACGACCTCCTTGCCGCTGTCGATGTCCTTGGCCAGCGCGTACGCGGCCTGCTCGATCTCGGCCTTCTGGAAGCCCTCCTCGATGGCCTTCACGGCGCCACCGAAGTCGTCGATCTGCTGGATGTAGGCGTAGGCGTCGGCCTCGATCTGGTCCGTCATGGACTCGATGAGGTAGCTGCCGGCGAACGGGTCGACGGTCTTGGCCACGTCGGTCTCGTACGCGAGCACCTGCTGGGTGCGCAGCGCGAGCCGGGCCGAGGTCTCGGTCGGCAGCGCGAGCGCCTCGTCGAAGCTGTTGGTGTGCAGCGACTGCGTGCCGCCGAGCGTGGCGGCGAGCGCCTGGATCGCGACGCGCACGAGGTTCACCTCGGGCTGCTGCGCCGTCAGCTGCACGCCGGCGGTCTGGGTGTGGAAGCGCAGCATCAAGGACTTCGGGTTCTTCGCGCCGAAGCGATCCTGCATGATGTTCGCCCACATGCGGCGGGCGGCGCGGAACTTCGCGACCTCCTCCAGCAGCGTCGAGCGTGAGACGAAGAAGAACGACAGGCGCGGCGCGAAGTCGTCCACGTCGAGGCCGGCGTCGACGGCGGCCTGCACGTACGCGATGCCGTCGGCGAGGGTGAACGCGACCTCCTGCACGGGCGTCGCCCCGGCCTCGCCCATGTGGTAGCCGCTGATCGAGATCGTGTTGAACTTCGGCAGGTTCTTGGTGCAGTAACCGAAGGTGTCGCTGATCAGGCGGATGCTCGGGGCTGGCGGGTAGATGTAGGTGCCGCGAGCGATGTACTCCTTGAGCACGTCGTTCTGGATCGTGCCGCGCAGCTTCTCGGCGGCGACGCCCTGCTCCTCGCCGGCAATCTCGTACATCAGCAGCACGGCCGCAGCCGGCGCGTTGATCGTCATCGAGGTGGAGACCTGGTCCATCGGGATGCCGTCGAACAGGCGCTTCATGTCCTCGACGGTGTCGATCGCGACGCCGACCTTGCCGACCTCACCGTCGGCGATCGCGGCGGAGGAGTCGTAGCCCATCTGGGTGGGCAGGTCGAAGGCGACGGACAGGCCGGTCGTGCCCTGCGCGAGCAGGTAGCGGTAGCGCTCGTTGGACTCCTCGGCGGTCGCCATGCCGGCGTACTGCCGCATCGTCCAGTGCTGCCCGCGGTACATCGACGGGTACGGCCCGCGGGTGTACGGGAACTCGCCCGGCTGACCGAGCGACGTGGCGGGGTCGAACCCGTCGAGGTGCTCGGGGCCGTACACGGCCTCGATCGGGAAACCGCTGACGGAGAGGGGGTCGTCTGCCACGGCGGAACCTCGCGGTGTCGGGAGCGTGCGCCGGAGGTTACGGCCGGACCGGCCGGGCAGACCACCCGCGGCGGCGTCAGCGCAGCTCGCAGGGCAGGCCGTCGACCCCGCGGTCGTCGGCCGACGACCAGGTCGCCTGCCGGTCGCCCGCCCGCACGGTGATGCACACGTCGTGCGACCACCAGCGTCCTGCAGGCGCGACGCCGAACGTCACCGCGTCGGGCAGCGCCACGGGTGCCAGCACGCGGTCGTGGAAGAACGCGTCGGTGGTGTCCGGGTAGTCGCCGCGCTCGGCGCGGTACGTCTCGGCGTACGCGACGAAGGAGTCGAGCGTCGACGCGAGGTCGACCTCGCCGGGCTGGGTCGCGACGGGCAGAGGGTCGACAGGCGGCGGTGCGGCCACGACGCCGAACACCCACAGCCCGATGGCCAGCGCCGCGGCCGTCCCGAGGGCTGCGAGCACCAGCGGGCGACGCCGACGGACGACGCCGACGGCGAGCACCGCCGCCAGTGCGGGCAGCGCCAGCCCCGACACGGTCGCGGCGATCGGCGCCGGTCCGGACAGTGGCTCGTGCACGGTGTCCAGGGTCCAGAAGTACGTAACCCACAGCACCGGGGGCGCGAGCGCGAGCATCGCGGCGACCGCAGCGGCACCGAGGGCCGCGCCCACGAATCGCACCGGTAGCGGCGGGCGTCGTTGACGCCGCGTCGTCGACGTGCCCGGGGTGACAGGTGTGGTCATGGGTCCATCTCCGGTCAAGAGCGTCGTTTGAACGACTGTTCAGGGGACGGTAACCGCAGCTGAACGACCGTTCAACTCTGTCGCGCGGACGGAGCGGCGTGCGCACCCGACGCCGATACCCTGAACACACGTTCAGCCCGGGAGTGACCGTTGACCGCGAAGTCCGACAAGGCGCGCGCATCCCTGCTCGACGCCGCCCGGCAGGCCCTGATCGAGGACGGGTACGCAGGCGCGAGCGCCCGCACGATCGCGAAGCGCGCCGGTGTCGCACCGGGCCTCATCTACTACCACTTCGAGGACCTCGACACGCTGATGGCCGAGACGTCGCGGGTGTTCTCGCGCGAGCGCGCCGTGGTGTGGGAGGAGGGGCTGTCGCAGGCCGCGACGCTCGGGGAGGTCGTCACCACGGCACGCGCCCTGCACGCCACCGAGCGCGAGCTCGGAAGCCTCATCGTGCTCGGGCAGCTGCTCGCCGGCGGGCGCGGCAACGACACGATCATGTCGGCGGTGCACGACAACTTCGAGCACCTCGCGGCGATCGTCGAGTCCGCGATCGCCCGCATCCT
>JBFGFG010000291.1:0-3892 GCA_041579655.1 Nitriliruptoraceae bacterium | reverse complement strand
GGGCGGCTCGACCGCGAGGCGCTGGTCGGCACGCTCGGCGGGATCGCCCCGGACGCGAACCGCCTCGACCCGCGGGCCCACCGCGACGCCGTGCGGACCCTGCTGCTCAGCGCCGGGGCGACCCCGTTCACCCCCGCCACCTGCGTCGACGGGTGCGGGGAGCCGATGGAGCCGGACGAGGGGTGGGAGCCGGAGTCCTACGAGTACAGCTTCAGCGACGTCTACGGCGCCGACGACGTCGACGGGGACGGCTACGGGGACCTCGCTGAGGTCACGTTCACCTACGGCTACGACGTCGACACCGACGAGGGCTACGAGCGCAGCGACGTCGTGCTGCGCAGCGGTCGTGACGGCGCGACGCTGTGGTCGGTGCAGGGTGCACCCGGGTTCTTCGCGGCCGTGCCGGACGTCGATGGCGACGGCCTCCCCGACCTGATGTCCATCAGCGGCACCTGGGACTTCGTCCAGGAGTGGTCCTGCGACGGCTCCACGTGCGAGGACACCTTCGAGATCCGGATCTCACGCTCGTTCGAGTTCCTGCGCGGGGTGGACGGCGCGACCTTGAGCGGCGCGACCATCGACTCCGCGTTCGGTTCCCACTGGCGCGAGTCGTCGAGCTCGACCGGGCCGGTGTACGACGACAGCTCCAGCGACCGCTACTTCGACGAGAACATGGTCACGGAGCTGGACTTCGTCGACACGGGCCACGGCCACGAGCTGCTGCTCGGCACGATCTCGACGCAGGACAGCTACGACCAGCGTCGGCGCGGCGTGGACGCGTTCGTGACATCGCCGAACGTGCGTGACATGGAGCGCTCCAGCTCGAACGAGAGCACCGTCAGCGTCATCAGCCCGGTGTCGGGCGCCGAGCGCGTGCTGCTCGACAGCGCCGACGACGGCCGCATCAGCATCCCGCGGGTGTTCCACGGGGCGGGGGCCGGCGCGGTGCTCGTGGAGCGGTTCGACGTGGACGAGCTCGAGGCGAGCTCCACCTGCCTGCAGGCGGTCGTGCGCCCCTGCCCGATCTCCGAGAGCACCGGTGGCGCCGAGGGGACAGCGCCGAGCGTGGCGCTGGTGGACCTCGACGGCACCACGCGCTGGGAGACCGAGCTCGCGTACGGCTCGTTCGGTGCGGTCCCGGCCGGCGGGGACGTCGACGGTGACGGCCTCGCGGACGTGCTCGACCTCGCCTACGACGAGGAGTCGGGTGACGACGTGGTCGTGCTGCGCAGCGGCGCGGACGGCTCCGAGATCTGGACCAGCCCGTTCGTGTACGGCCAGGCGACGGACACCGGTCTGGTCGGGCTCGCCGTCAGCTACCGCGAGAACGGCTACGACCTCGACGCCGTGACCGTCGACGGCGCGACCGGTGCGATCCTCGCCCGCGTCCCCGTCGCCTCCCAGACCTACGACGAGCGGGAGGAGGAAGGCGACACCTTCATCGAGACCTACTCGTACGTGGACTTCCTGCCGCTGGTCGACGGCGACGTGGACCTGCTCGTCGAGCACGCGGTGGTGGAGTACACGCTGGTCGAGGAGGAGTGCTTCACCGAGGTCGACGAGTACAGCGGCGAGGAGTACGAGTACTGCTGGGCGTACTACGAGGGCCGGCTCATCGACGGTGAGGTGGCCGGTCGTGACGGCCGCGACCTCGCCACGCTGTTCGCGTACGACCTCGAGCGCGACTACCTCGCGGCCGTCGTGGACGTCGACGGTGACCTCGACGTCGAGCTGTACGTGGTGCACGCCGACGACGCGGACGGGTCCTGGACCGGGACGCTGCGACGCCTCGACGACACCGTGCTGTGGACCGGCGCCGAGGACAGCTACCTGCGTGGTCCGGTCGCGGTCCCGGGTGGCGCGGACCTGCTCTCGATGCGCTTCGTCGAGGACGAGACCGCGGCGACGCTCACCGAGGTGCACGAGCTGCTCGACGGGCGCACCGGCGCCGTGCGGTTCGAGCTGGCGCGGCAGGTGTACGACCTCGCCGAGCCGGGCGAGGGCCAGGTCGTCGTCACGATGGGCTTCACCCGCGCCGGCTGATCGTCAGCGGGCCGCGATCTCGGCGTCCAGCGACCACGGGTCGTCGAACACACGGCGGAACTCGGTGGCGAGCACGCCGCCCTGGAAGCCGTCGATGAAGCGGTGGTCGATGGTCGCGGTCACCGTCAGCAACGGTCGCGCCACGACCTTGCCGTCAACGACCGACGGACGCTCCGACACGGCGCCCACCAGCACGTAGATCGGCACGCGCGCGAACGGGGTCGGCGGCGCGAAGCCCTCGTCGAGCCCGAACATCCCGACGCTGGTGACGATCGCCGACCCGAACGGGTAGGCCTCCACGCCGAACGCCTTGCTGCTGATGCCGAACGACGACGACAGCAGCCCCATGAACCACAGCAGGCGGCGCAGCAGGAACACCGGCAGCAGCTGGATCAGGCCCTTGGACTTCTCCCAGTCCTCGTCCTTGCCCGTGCGCAGCTTCTCCGCCCGCTCGCGCAGCTCCCGCGCGAGCGAGGCGACGTCCATGCGGTCGGTGTTGGGGATCTTCGCCTTGGCGAGGTCCGAGCCGTCCGCCATCGCCACGAGGAACGTGACATCGACCGACTCGTGCTGCTTGAACTGGCCGAGCGCGATGCGGCCGTTGAGGCTCGGCTCGTACGCCAGCGCCCGCGCCACCGCCTTGCCCACGAGGTGGGTGATGGTGACCTTCTCGCCGGTGCGCTCGCGCACGTCGGCGATGTACGCCAGCGCCTCGGTCGCGTCGAGCGTGACCTTGCCGTAGATGTTGCCCTCGCGGGGCGCGCCCCACGAGGCGATGGCGAGCTTGCGGCGCAGCGAGTTGGTCACGCATCGTCTCCAAGGTTGGACGGCATGACCCTAGGCAGCACCGACGCGCAGGTCAGCGCGGATGGCGGCGGACTAGCCTCCGCGCTCCGCGCCACGTGCCCACGAGACGGACAGCTCCGATGACCGACGCCAAGATCATCTACACCTACACCGACGAGGCGCCCGCGCTGGCGACGCACTCGTTCCTCCCCGTCATCCGCGCCTTCGCGGGCGCGGCGGGCGTCGAGGTCGAGACGCGTGACATCTCGCTGGCGGCGCGCATCCTCGCGGTGTTCCCGGACTTCCTCACGGAGGAGCAGCGCGTCGCGGACGCGCTGTCAGAGCTCGGCGACCTCGCCAAGACGCCCGAGGCGAACATCATCAAGCTGCCGAACATCTCGGCGTCCATCCCGCAGCTGAAGGCCGCGATCACCGAGCTCCAGGGCCAGGGCTTCGCGCTGCCGGACTACCCGGACGAGCCGACCACCGACGCCGAGAAGGACGTGCGCAGCCGCTACGACTCGGTGAAGGGCTCGGCCGTCAACCCGGTGCTGCGCGAGGGCAACTCCGACCGCCGCGCCCCGGGTGCCGTCAAGGCGTACGCCCGCAAGAACCCGCACTCGATGGGCGAGTGGTCGAAGGGCTCCAAGACCCACGTCGCGACGATGGGCGACGGTGACTTCGCCGCCAACGAGCAGTCGGTCACGCTCGACGCCGCGGACACGCTGCGCATCGAGCACGTGGGCGCCGACGGCACCACCACGGTGCTCAAGGACGGCCTCGCGGTGCTGCCGGGGGAGGTCGTGGACGCGACGTTCATGTCCAAGGCGAAGCTCGTCGAGTTCCTGCGCGCGCAGGTGGCGGACGCCAGGGCGCAGGGCGTCCTGTTCAGCCTCCACATGAAGGCCACGATGATGAAGGTCTCCGACCCCATCATCTTCGGGCACGCCGTGCGCGTGTTCTTCGAGGACACCTTCGCCAAGCACGGTGACGCGCTCGACGCCGCCGGCGCCGACCCGACCAACGGCTTCGGTGACGTGCTCGCCGCGCTGGCGGAGCTGCC
>JBFGFG010000290.1:0-3942 GCA_041579655.1 Nitriliruptoraceae bacterium | reverse complement strand
TGTCGGTCGAGTGAGTCCGTGAGCCGGTATCGCGGCCCAGCGACTCACTCGACAACTGGCCACCGGCGCCTAGGTACTGGGCCTCGAGCAGGTCAAACGACGCCCGTCGGAGCGGACGCGGGCGGCGGTCCGTTGCGGGGCGCGCACGCGGACCAGCGCCGCGTGGCGGGTCGCCCGTTCCCCGTGGTCAGGCTGGTCACACGGGGCGTCCGGACGGTCCCGAGGGGCGTTCGAGGGGGGCCTCGGTCCAGCTCCCCGCGTGTCACGTGGGCCACCGCGGGCGCCGTTGCGCCGTGCCTAACGTGACCTCGAGGGCGCGTTCCCTGGAGCGCGTCGGCGAGGGGCGCGACCGTGACCGAGACCGCAAGCACGCGGCGTGCGTACCGCCGCGCGATCGTGGTCATCCACGGCATGGGGGAGCAGCGACCCCTCGACACGCTCGACCGTCTGGCTGAGGCCGTGCTGTCGGAGTACGCGCCGGACCGCCGGGAGTACTTCTCGCGGCCGACCCGGATCGGCGACTCGTACGAGGCGCGCCGCTACATCATCCCGGGCATCTACGACGACAGCGCGGACGCGCGGCCGCAGACGGACCTGTTCGAGTACCACTGGTCGCCGCTGATGACGGGCAACCGTCTCGACGACCTCGTCGGCACGCTGCGGCGGATCCTGCTGCAGTGGCCGTGGCGCGTCCCCGCCGGCATCCGCGCCCTGTGGGTCGTGCTGTGGGTGCTCATCGTGGCGGTGGCCGTGGCGCTGTGGGGCCGGGCGTCGGACGGCGGCGTCAGCGCCACCGACGTCGTTGCGGTGATCGCTGGCACCGGCCTCGTGGGGACGGTCGTGAGCTACGTCGTGACCCGGGTGCTGCCGCGCACGCTGACCGGCTCGTTCGTCGACGTCGTGCGCTACCTCGACCCCTCGCCCCGGTCCCACGGGGTGCGTCGCGACATCCGGCGCGGTGCGGTCGCGATGCTGCGTGAGCTCAACGACGAGTACGACCGGGTCATCGTGGTGGCGCACAGCCTCGGCAGCTACATCGCGTACGACGCGATCCGTCAGCTGTGGGGCGAGCGCAACCGCGACCACAGCACCGAGCGCCCGGCCGGGGAGGAGCCGTTCACCCCGCCGGGCCTCGACGCGGCCGAGCTCGCCTCGGTGCCGCTGCGTGGCCGCGGTGACGCGCCGACGCAGCCCGCGATCGATGCGTACCGCAGCGCGCAGCGGCAGCTGCTGCGGGGGCTGCGTGCCGACGGCCACACCTGGCGGATCACCGACCTGGTGACGCTCGGGTCGCCGATGTACTTCGCGGACCAGCTCTACACGCGCGACCGGGCCGCGTTCGACGAGAAGGTCGCCCGCCACGAGTTCCCGACCTGTCCTCCGGTCGACGACCACCCGTCGTGGCAGCAGCGCGCCGGCGTCGAGGATCCCGACGCGGCCCGGGCCCGTCGCTGGAGCTACGTCCGCGGTGGTCGGCGCGTGCTGTACGACGCGGCGCCGTTCGCGGTGGTGCGCTGGACCAACATGTGGTTCCCGGCTCGGCTGTACCTGTTCGGCGACTACTTCGGTGGCCCGCTGGCGCCGTTGTTCGGCCGCGGCGTCCTCGACGTGCCCGTCACGAGTGGCGGGCTGCGGCGACTCGTGCCCGGAGCCGCCCACTCGTTCTACTTCGAGGTCATCCGCGACGAACCGCAGGCCCAGCTCGGGCGGGCCTTCCACGAAGCGCTGCGGCTGTGAGCGCCGTGCAGCCTCCCGAGGGGGAGCGCCCGGTGCTGCCCGGGTGGATCGACGCGTGGATGTCGGAGCTCGACGACCAGCAGATCGGGGCGGCCGTGGCCGCTGCCGGCGTGCTGGCGGGCCGATGGCGCTCCGTGCGTGCCCGGGTCGGCGACGGCGTGGTGGACGTCGAGGGGGAGCTGCGGCGCGCGCTGGAGCGGGGATCTGGGGGCAGGTCGGTGCCGTGGCGCGACCCGGTGGCTCGGTCCGGTTGGGAGCGCACGACGCGTGGGGTCACCGCAGCCGACTTCGCTGCGGCGTGGGTCGCTGTGGTCGGGGGGCTGGCGGTTCCCCCGAGGCTCGCCGTGCGCGCACAGGACGTGGAGCCGCAGCACGTGCCGGCGCTGGTCGCGCTGCTGGCAGACCCCGGCGGCCGGCCGACGAGCATGTTCCTCGACACGGAGCTCGAGCAGGGACGCGACAGCGCCAGGTCACCGTGGGACTGGCCGTTGCTGATCGGGGTCCCGGACCGACCGGAGAGCGCCCAGCAACGTGACGCGCTCGCGGCTGCGGGCGGGGATGTCTGGTGGTACGAAGCGACGACGCGCGTGCGGCCCCTCGGCCGTCGCCATCACGTGGCGCACCTGCTGCTGCTCGACGGTGGTCCCGCGGTCTGGGCGGACTGGCTCAGCTCGGCGCGCCCCCGAACCACCGCTGGGCTGGCCGTGGTCCGGGACGCGGCCGACCTTGTGCCGGCGGTGGCAACGCTGCGCGAGGCCGGGGTCGAGGTCGCGTGTGCGATGGTCGGCCAGGACGCCGCGAGCGCGTTCATGCGGGTGCTGTTCGAGCTCACGCACGACGTCGCGCTCGACCTCGCAATCCGGTTCGCGGTCGGTGGGGCCGACGTCCCACGGGACAGCGCCCTCGAAGGCGTGGACCACAGGTACCTCGTCGAAGCACCGGCCGAGACCCTCGAGGCCATGCGGCTGCGCGAGACCATGCTGCTGGACGCGTGGGAGATGCACGAGGCTGGCGCCATGGTCGAGGCCATGGCCGAAGCGGAGCTCGAAGAGCTCCCGGCGGAGATGTCGGACGAGGGTGGCACCGGAGGTGGAGAAAGCGCCATGGAACCCGGCGGTCGGTCGGCGGCGTCACCTGTCGCCGACGCGCTCATCGAGGCGGCGGACGACCTGCTCGAGACCGTTCGGTCGCGGCCGGTGTTCGACCACGAGACGGACGCGGCCGAGCCGCTGTCGCAGGCGCGCAGCAGGCACCGCGCGGCGGCCGAGGACGCAGGCCCCGTGCGCTGGCTGCAGGCGCGGGTGCTGGTCTCGGGCCGGGCGCGGACGACCTTCGTCGGCGGCAGCACCAACACCGTCCGCGTGTTCATCGGGCCGCCCGAGGAAGCGTCGGTGCAGGCGCTGCGCCCGTTCCCGGACGAGCGGCTCGCACCCGACCGCAGCCACGTGCTGAGGGTGGTGCTCGCCTGTCCCGACCTCGACGACCTCACGTTGACCACGACCGTCACGCTCCCGCCGGTCGGCCGCTCCGACGACGCCGTGTTCGCGCTGGACGTGCCGTCAGAGCTCGACCGGCTCGAGATGCGCGTCGTGGTGCTCCACGGCAACCGGGTGCTCCAGAGCTGGCTGCTGGGCGGCGCCGTCGGTGACGGAGCGCCGAGAGGAGAGGGGCAGGACATCGCGTTCGCGCTCGAGGCCCGTCCACGGCTGCGCACGACCGACCTCGAGCGCCGCCGCCGGTTCGACGCAGCGATCGTCGTCAACCACGGGCGCGACGGCGTCGCGCGCGCGCTGGTGAGCGCGGACGACGACGCGGCGCTGGTTGACCTCGACGAGCATGACCTGCGCGCAGCGCTTTCGACCATCCGTGCGACCCTCGAGGAGGCGATCGACGACCCCGAGGCGTTCGGCGCGCTGGACGCACCGGAGGTCGCCGAGCTGTTCGTCACGCTCGCCCTCGAGGGTGTCCTGCTGCGGCGGGCGATCGTCGGGGACCAGCTCGGTGCGCTCGGCGCGGGTCATCGCTTCCAGGTGCTCTCCGCGAGGCCTGAGGCGTATCTGCCGCTGGAGTTCGTGTACGACCACGAGCCGCCGGACGACGACGCGACGCTGTGCCCGGACGGGGTGGCGCTGCTCACCGAGCCGCTCGGGGCGGCGTGTCCCGCCGACCACGGCACGACCCTGGTGTGCCCGCTCGGGTTCTGGG
>JBFGFG010000289.1:0-3963 GCA_041579655.1 Nitriliruptoraceae bacterium | reverse complement strand
CCACGCCCCGCCGTCCACCGGCGGGGCGTGGACGTGTCCGCGCGCACCGAGCACCGAAACGCAGGAGCCCACCGTGTCCGAGGGACGTCAGCTGACGCTGCTGCTCGCCGCCGGAGCCGTGATGATGGTGGTGGGCTTCGCCGGGGCCGCGCTGTTCCCGGAGGCCTGTGACGACCTCGAGATCCTCGGCACCCTCGAGCTCGATTTCAGCGACGCCGTGGACGCGCTGCCCATCGACGCAGCCACCGCAGCAGAGGCCGAGAACCTGGGCACGCAGCTCGGCATCGGCCCGTGGCGCGGGGCCGTGGCGGTGCCGCAGGACGCCACCCTGCTGCCCAGCGAGAGCGGGCTGTTCATCATCACGGACACCGACGTGGTCGCGACCCGGCCGCTGATCGGCGTGACCTCGGCGCCGCGCGGCCGGGAGGGGCTCGGGCTGCTGGCCAGCACCGAGGCGTTCGCGCTCGTCGACGACGAGGGCACGATCGGCGTGTTCGACGGCGAGTACGAGCAGGAGCGCTGCGGTGAGCTGCCGCTGGACGCCGGCCGCGTGCTGGACCTCGACCGCGGCTTCGTGGTCACCACGCAGGACCAGGCGGACGCCTCGGGTGGCGCGGCCGAGGAGATGGCGCTGCGCACGCTCGCGGGCGACGAGATCTGGGTCGCACCCACGCCGGGCGCGGTCCGCTTCCCGTGGGCGGTCGTGGCCGAGGACCGCGTCCACCTCAGCGGTGGTCTGCAGGTCGAGACACGCTCGCTGCGCTCGGGCGACGTGCTGGGCACGCTCGAGCTGCCGGGCTCCGGGTCCGCGCTCCAGGACGTCCGCGAGGGCAGGCTGCTGCTGATGGCAGGCCCCAGCGCGGGCGAGCCGCTCGTCGTCGAGGACGTGGACGGGGTGCTGGCGTTCGCGGACACGGCGTTCCCGACGCTTCCGGAGCTGGGCATGCGGGGCGCCACGCTCACGCCGCACGGCGTCGTGGGGCACGTGGGCGAGCTGCTGTTCACCGATCGCGACACCTCTGCGTCCGCGCCGAGCGGCCTGCGGGTGCTGGACGTGCTGGCGAGCGGCAACGGCTTCGTCGGCGTGCTGATGGAGGCGCAGGACGGTGCGCGCGCTGTGCTGTACTTCGGGCCCGACGCAGACTGACCGGTCGAACCGGGCCCATCGGCCGGCGCCGTGTGGCAGTGTCGCGGTACCGACACGGGAGCCAACGTGGTAGCCGAGCACTCCGGGGCCGCTGCGCCCGCCGAGATGAGCCCGTTCGAGAGCGTGAACTGGTTCTTCGCACGGGCCGCCGAGATCAACAAGCTCAGCGACGCCGCGATCGCCGTGCTGTCACAGACCTACCGCGAGCTCCAGGTGCAGGTGCCGGTGCGCCGCGACAGCGGCGGGTTGTCGGTGTTCACGGGCTACCGCGTGCAGCACAACGCCGCCCGTGGCCCGTACAAGGGCGGCATCCGCTTCCACCAGAACGCCGACCTCGACGAGGTGCGGGCGCTGGCGTCGCTGATGACCTGGAAGACCGCGCTGGTGGACATCCCGTTCGGCGGCGCGAAGGGCGGCGTCAAGGTCGACCCGCGCACGCTGAGCACCACCGAGCTCGAGCGGATGTCGCGCGCCTACTTCGGTCAGATCAGCCACATCATCGGCCCGCAGCGCGACATCCCCGCGCCCGACATGAACACCAACGCGCAGGTGATGTCGTGGTTCATGGACGAGTACGGCCGCCGCAAGGGCCACACCCCCGAGATCGTCACCGGCAAGCCGATCGCGCTCGGTGGGTCGTTGGGGCGTGAGGCTGCCACCGGTCGTGGCTGCGTCATCGCGATGAACGAGGCCTGCAAGGACAAGGGGCTGCCGGTCGAGTCCACGCTGGCGATCCAGGGCTTCGGCAACGTCGGCTCGTGGGCGGCGCGCCTCGCTCATGCACAGGGCACGAAGGTCGTCGCGGTCAGTGACATCGACGGCGCGATCCACGACCGGCGCGGGCTGGACGTCGACGCGCTGGTGCTGCACGTGGCTGCGACCGGCTCGGTGGTCGGGTTCGTCGGTGCGGACGCGATCACCAACGAGGAGCTGCTGTCGCTGGACGTCGACGTGCTGATGCCGGCGGCGCTCGGTGAGGTCATCACCGTCGAGAACGTCACCGAGGTCTCGGCCAAGATCATCATCGAGGCCGCCAACCACCCGGTGACGCCGGCGGCCGACGAGGACCTCGCGTCACGCGGCGTGCTGGTGGTGCCGGACATCCTCGCCAACGCCGGCGGTGTGACGGTGTCCTACTTCGAGTGGGTGCAGAACCACCAGAACATCGCGTGGGAGGAGGACGACGTGAACCGTCGCCTCGAGAAGCGCATGGTGAAGGCGTACGGCGAGTGCCGCGACTTCATGCACGCAAAGGACGAGGCCCGCACGATGCGTGAGGCCGGCTTCGCGCTGGCCGTCGCACGTGTCGTGGAAGCCGCGACCCTGCGCGGCTACATCTGAGAGGTCACAGGCCGACGATGTCGTGCACGGTGCGGCCGCGTAGCACTCGGTAGCTGTCGGGGGCCGGACCGTCGACGACGACGAGCCCGCGCTGCTCGTCGTCGTCGGGTAGCTCGCCGATGATGGTCTGCTCGGCGGTGTCGAGCTCGATGCGACGCAGCAGCCCATCGTGGTGGATCAGCACGTCACCGTCGGCGGTGACCGCGAAGTCCGAGCGGTACGGGTCGCCGGACCCGCCCAGCGGTGCCGTCACCCAGCTCCCGACCGAGCGCTCCCACACGGCGATGGTGGCGCCGTCATCGCTGCCGATCCAGCCGACGGTGACGTCCGGTCCCGCCTCGACCCAGTCGCTGCTGATGTTGCGCCTGCGCTGTTCCGGGAGCGTCTGGCGCAGCGCGTCGGCGAACGCGGTGGTGTCCGCCGAGTCGACCGACAGCCGAGGGTCGACGAAGCTCAGGTACTCGTCGGTCACCGTGCCGAAGGGGCCGGTGCCGCGGTGGTGTCCGAAGATGCTGAGCACGTCGCGGTGCGCGAGCGTCTCGGCGTCGTACAGCCGTGTCGCCATGTCGCGCGCGTCGGCGCCGGCGCTGCGCAGCCCGGCCACGTGGGTGTCACCGACGACGATGCCGAGGTTCGGCACGGGGTCAGCGACGATCGCGGCGCTCCAGCCGAGCCTCGACGTCAGCGCCTCGGGGACGGGCTGCTCGGCACCCGGGTCTGCAGGCAGCGCCGTCCACGGCGGTGCGAAGAGTCGGACCTGCTCATCCAGGGACTGGCGGTCGACGCGCACGATCGCCCATGCCTGCTCGCCCGTCACGAACGCGAACACAGCGTCCGAGGTGGCCTCCAGCGACTCGATCTTCGGGCCCTCGGAGCGGGCGCCGAGCGGCATCGGCCACGCCCGCAACAGCTCGAGCGAGTCCGGGTCGAGCAGCAGCAGCTCGGCGTACCCGTCCAGCGTCTGCCAGTCGTTGCCCTCCACGCCGGTCGCGTCACCGACGACGCAGCCCGGGTCGGCGCACGGCGGGCGCGACAGCACCCACATGCCGTCGCTCGTGTGGGCGCCGGCGACAGCCTCGATGCGCTCGGCGAGAGGCAGCGCTGCGAGCGCGGGCACGACGCCGTCGCGTGCGGCGTCCTGCTCGCGCTGGCTGGGACCGTCCGGCCAGGCGACGACGGTGCCCACGCGCGAGGCCTCCGTCGCGGACGCGGTGGGCGTGGCGGTCGGTGACGGCGTTGGTGACTCGGTCGGCGTGTCGATGATCGGGGCCGGCTCGGGCGTCGACGCGTCGATCAGCGTCGTGCCGAGACCGATCACGGCGATCAGCGCCAGCGTCCCGGCGGTCCGGGCCGCGACGGTGCGACGCACGCGCCTGGCGTGGATCGCGTCGGCGTCGGGGGAGGGGCCGACGGGCTCGTGGGCCGCGTCGTGCAGCATCGCGCGCAGGTCATCGGACATCGGCGGCCTCCTCGGT
>JBFGFG010000288.1:0-3966 GCA_041579655.1 Nitriliruptoraceae bacterium | reverse complement strand
CGCGGCGCGGGCGAGCGCGCACGCAAGCAGGCCGCGATGGCGAGGGCGCGCCGTGTGCGAGCGCTGCGCTGGCTGCTGCTCGGCGGTCTCGCCGTGGCCGTGGTGGCGCTGCTGGGACCCTCGCTGGGCGGCGTGGCCGGCTCCGTGGGTGACACGGTCGCTGGCTGGTTCACGCGTGACGGCGAGCCCGCAGGTGCCGGTGGCACCGCGCCCACGGGCGACGGCTCGGCGACCGACGGTGACACGACCGGCCGGACCACGTTGCTGGTCGCGACCTTCGACGACTCCGCCGACGGCGCCGCGACGCCCGGCGCGACCGCGCTGCAGCTGCTGCAGGTCGACCACGAGACTGGCCGCGGTTCGGTGGTGTTCGTGCCCGTGAGCCTGCTCACCGACGTGCCCGGCTACGGCCTGCTCCAGGCCGGCGAGGCGGGCGGCTTCGGCGGCGCGCCGCTGCTGGAGCTCACCGTGCAGAACGCGCTCGGTGTGAGGATCGACGGCACGCTGTCGATGACCGAGCAGTCGTGGGGCGCGCTGCTGGCGCGTGTCGGTGGGTTCGAGGTCGAGGTGCGCCAGGCGCTGAGCGAGCGCGGCGCCGACGGTGGCTCGGAGCGACGATTCGAGGCCGGGGCCCAGTTCCTCGACGGCCCCCGGCTGGCCGAGCTGATGGTGATCGTCCCCCCCGGCGAGCCCGAGCTGTCCCGCTTCCCCCGCGCGCAGCAGGTGCTGGAGGGCTTCTTCGCCACCGCTGCCGACGGCCGCATCGACGAGGTGTTCGCCGACGGCGCGCCGATGCTCTCCAGCCCCACGCCCGACGTCACGGAACGCGTGCTGCGTGGGTTGGTCGCCGCTGCTGCGGCGGACACGCTCGAGGTGCGCACGCTGCCGGTGACCGCCGGGGGTTCGGGTGACGAGGCGTACTACGAGCTCGACGCCACGCTCGCGGCTGCATTCGTGCGTGACGTGCTCGGTGGCGCGACAGCGGGCGGGACCGGCGGCAGCGACGGCGTACGGCTCGAGGTGCTCAACGGTAACGGCCGGGTCGGGGTCGGCGCCGAGGTCGCGTCCCTGCTCGTGCCGTTGGGTCACACCGTGGTGATCACGCGCAACGCCGACGACTTCAGCTACGCCGAGACCATCGTGCGTGTGCACGGCAGCTCGGACGAGCTGCTCGCGGTCGGACAGGAGATCCTGGACGCGCTCGGGGTGGGTCGGCTCGAGATCAGCAGCGTCCCCTCGTCCACCGTGGACGTGACGATCGTGGTGGGCGCCGACTTCCGCAGCTGAGCGCCACGCAGGGCTGCGTGCACGCGTCCGGACGGTCTGTGGTTCCCTCGTGGGTGGTCGTCGCCCGCGTCGACCGTCACACCCCGTTCAGGAGCTCAAGTGCCAGCCGCCCAGGAATCGATCGAGAGCGCCCTCGTCGCGCTCGCAGCCGCAGACGACATGAAGGCCGTCGGGCCCGTCCTGCTGGACGTGGCGGACGTGCTCGGCGTCGTGGACCTGTTCGCGATCGTCACCGGTACGTCCGACCGCCACGTGCGGGCGTTGTCCGACGAGGTCGAGCGGGTGATGAAGCAGGACCACGGCCGCGCCGTGCTGCGCCGTGAGGGCACGCCGGAGTCCGGCTGGATCATCCTCGACTACGGCGACGTGGTGGTGCACCTGTTCACCGCCGAGACGCGCGAGCTGTTCGACCTCGAGCGCCTGTGGCGCGACGTGCCGACGCGTGACCCCCAGAGCGGTGCCGTCACGTTCTCGGGCATGGCGTCCACCGAGCGCATCGACGACGGCGACGTGCTGCTCGAGGGCTGATGGGCCGGCTGCTGCTCGTGCGGCACGGTGAGTCGATCTGGAACGAAGCGGCCATCGTGCAAGGGCAGGACGGCCCCGGCCTGTCCGAACGCGGTCATGCGCAGGCCCGCCACGTCGGTGACTGGCTGGCGCAGGAGGCGCCCGACGCGGCGCTGGTCTCGTCGGACCTGGTGCGCTGCATCGAGACCGCGGCGCCGTACGCCGACGCCACCCAGCTCGAGCCCGAGCTCGACGAGCGCCTGCGCGAGCGGCACTTCGGCTCGTGGCAGGGCGTGTCGCGCGCCGAGCTCGAGACCCGCGACCCCGAGCTGTGGCGTCGCTTCCGCGCCCGCGAGGACGTGCTCGAGGAGACCGGTGGCGAGTCCACGCCGATGCTGGTCGACCGCGTGCTGCCGACGCTGCGGGAGCTGGCCGACCGGGCGCCCGTGACGGTGGTGTTCACCCACGGCGGCCCGGTGTGGCACGGCGTGCACGCGCTGCTCGGCGTCGGCGAGGGCACGCTCGGTCCGGTCACCAACGCCGGCGTGACGATCGTCGACATCGACGCCGGTCACGGCGCCGCACGCCTGCTGACCTGGAACCAGGTCGGGCACCTGCCCCGCGACCTGCGCACGACCTGGCCGTCGCCCGCAGGCACCGGCGACGGCATCACGTGAACGAGCGCCCGTGCGTCGCGAGGCTGCTGCACGCTGACGATGCCCGAGGAGGCTGAACGTGGGTCTGTTGGATCGACTGACCGGTCGCGTCGGGCGTGGCGGCGCGGGACGGATGTTGCTGCTCGTCCACGGCATGGGTGGCGGGACCGGCGTGTGGGCGCCCTTCTGTCAGGACCAGCCGTTGCTGGACCACTTCGGTGACGTGGCCGTCGTCGCGCTGCCTGGACACGGTGCGCCTGTGGCCGGCGCGACACCGTCGTTCGGGGAGATGGCTGCGCTGCTCGCACCGCACATCGCCGGGGCGCGCGACGTGACCATCCTCGGCCACTCGTTGGGGGGCGTCGTCGGGCTCGAGCTGGCCGCCTCGGCGGCAGGTGCCAACGTGACGCGCACGGTCGCGCTCGGCGTGAAGGTCAGCTGGACCGACGACGAGCTGCAGCGCGTCGGCTCCGTGGCTGCCAAGCCGATGCGTGTGTTCGCGAGCCGTGCGCAGGCGGAGGAGCGTGCCGCCGCGATCGCGGGCCTCACCGGTCCAGCCGTGCCGCCAGCGGCGTTCTTGCGCGCGGCTGTCGCCGAGGTCGAGGGTGGATGGCAGCCGACCTTCGACCCCAAGATGCTCGCTGTCGGCCGACCACAGATGGGCCGGCTCGTGGCTGAGGCGCACGGCGAGGTCGTGTTGGCCCGCGGGGAGCACGACCCGATGCAGTCAGACGATGAGCTGGCAGGCTTCGGCGTACAGACCGAGACGCTGCCGGGCCTCGGCCACAGCCCGCACGTCGAGGACCCCGCAGCGGTGCTCGCGCTGGTCGTCTGAACCGCCTGCCCTGACCGGGCTGCAGGCGACTGAGGGCGTCACGTGAGCCGCTGCACGAGGCGCTGGGCGGCGGTGAAGCCGGAGAGCGCCGCACCCTCGACGCGTCCGCCCGCGAACGCGTCGCCGGCGAAGTGCACCGGGCCGGGCACGTCGCCACCGGGCGCGAGGTCGTCGCTGCTGGAGGTCGGCACGCTGTAGCGCCAGCGCTGCACGTGCAGGGGCGTCGCGTCCGTGCCGGTGAACTGCGCGGCAGCCCCCCTGAGCGCGGCGCCGACGACGTCGTCCGGCTCGTCCCACATCGTCCGGCTCCACGCCGCGGTGGCGTGGACGGTCAGTGCCGGTTCGGTGCTGACGCCCTTCGCGACGTTGTCGCAGACGAGGTCGAGCACGTCGTGGCCCTGCAGCCGCACCACGCCACGCGGCGGCAGGGTCGGCGCGGACGTGGGCCGTGCCAGCACGGCGATGCACGGGTCGTACGTGACGGCGGCCAGCGTCGCGGCGAGGTCGTCCGGCAGCGCCACCTCGCCGGCTGCGAGCAGCGCGATCGCCTGCGGCGCCGGCGCGGTGCACAGCAGGGCGTGCGCACGCACCACCGCGCCGTCCTCCGTGACCGCGACCCAGGCGCCACCGTCATGTGAGAGCGAGCTGATGCGAACGCCGCAGCGCACGTCGTCGAGCTCG
>JBFGFG010000287.1:0-3983 GCA_041579655.1 Nitriliruptoraceae bacterium | reverse complement strand
GTGCTCGGCGTACGCCCGCAGCGAGCGCCGTAGCAGCGTGCGCCGCTGCCCGACGGTCAGCGCGCCGCCGGTCGTGACGCACCACTCGTACGTCGTCAGCTCGTCACGCATCGTGGGCTCCACCCGTCGTCGCAGACCGTAGACCGACTCGCACGTGGCATCCTGCCGAACGTCGCCCGGTGTCGGGAGGCGCAGGGCAGGCACGGCGACACGAGGAGCACCATGGCGACGCGCACCGAGATCCCGACGATGCCGGCCAACCCGCTGGTCGGCGTCGCGACCCAGCTTCGGCGCGACTTCCTCGGCACGTGCGAGGACGCCTTCGCACGCCACGGTGACATCGTGCGTCTGCCGGTGGGGCCGCGGCCGGTCGGGCGCAGCCTCGTGGCGGTGTTCCACCCGGACGGGGTGGCCGAGGTGCTGTCCGGCGAGCGCGACTCGTTCCACAAGGAGACGCCGGTCAACGTCGAGATGCGCGACACGCTGGGCAACGGCGTGCTCACCTCCCTCGGCGAGGAGTGGGTGCGGCAGCGCCGCACGCTGCAGCCGCTGTTCACCAAGCCGAAGGTGCGCACCTTCTCGGACGTCATCGTCGAGGAGGCAGCGACGATGGCCGACCGGTGGCTGGCCGAGCCGTCCGGACGTGTCGACCTCGGCCGGGAGCTCACCCGCTACGCGACGATGGTGGTCGGCCGGGCGATCTTCGGCTCGGACCTCAGCGCGGTCGTGGACGTGTTCACGGATCACGTCCCCACCGCGAACGAGCGGACCCACAAGCGCTCGTTCAACCCGCTGCCCACGCCCCGCTCGGTGCCCACGCCGAACAACCGACGGCTGAACCGCGCCACGTCACGCATCGAACGGGTGGTCACGGACCTCATCGAGGGGCGCGCCAGGACGGGGGAGCGGCAGGACGACCTGGTCTCGATGCTGCTCGACGCGACTGACCCCGAGACCGGGCAGGGGCTGTCGCGCGCCGAGGTGCGGGACCAGGTGCTGGTCATCCTCGCCGCAGGACACGACACCACCGCGACGGCGCTGGCGTTCGCGCTGCACCTGCTCGGGCAGCACACGGATGTCCAGGACGCGGCGCACGCCGAGGTCGACGCCGTGCTCGGCGCCCGGCCGGCGGACGCCGGCGACGAGCGTGCGCTGCCTCTGGTCGAGCGCATCACCAAGGAGGCGATGCGGCTGTACCCCTCGGCCTACGTCACGGGCCGCGTGGCAGCGCGGGACGTGGAGGTGCTGGGGCACCGCATCAGCGCAGGGCAGGAGGTGATCGTCAGCCCGTGGGTCACCCATCGCCACCCGGCGTTCTGGGACCGGCCGCTGACGTTCGACCCCGACCGGTTCCTGCCGGCGGCCGAGAAGGCGCGCCACCGCTACGCGTTCTACCCGTTCGGTGGCGGGCCGCGGCTGTGCATCGGCATCCACGTCTCGATGCTCGAGCAGGTGCTCGGCCTCGCGACGATGCTGCAGCGCGTCGAGCTCCGCGCCGCCGTGGACCGCGTGCGTCTCGACACCGGTATCACGCTGATCCCGGCCTCGCCGATCTGGGCGGACGTCTCCGCCCGCTAGCGGTCAGGCTGGACGAGTCCGGCGATGTCCTCGGCGATCGCGCGCCAGCCGTCGAGCGACATCGGCTTGGTGAGGTGGCGGCAGCCAAGCTCTTCGGTCCGGTTGACGTCACGCTCGTCGCTCGAGCTCGACAGCACGACGAAGGTGCTCTCGACGCCGCCATCACGCATGCGCTCGATGACGTCCCACCCGGTCTCGGTCCCGAGCCGCAGGTCGCACAGCACCACACCGAACGGGTGGCCCTCGGCCGTCGCACGCTCGGCCTGACGCATCGCCTCCTCACCGGTCGTGGCGACCTCGAGGCGGCCGGCCAGCGCGGTCTCGGCGGCCGCGAGCTGCATCAGCAGCACGTCGTCGGGGGAGTCCTCGATCCACAGGACGGCAGGTGGATCGATCATGCTCGGTCCCTCGTGCTGGTGGGCAGCAGCAGATGGAAGGACGAGCCCATGCCCTGGATCGAGTCGACCCAGATCCGCCCGCCGTGGCGTCGCGCGACGCGTGCGGCCAGCGCGAGCCCGAGGCCCAGCCCGTCCGCGTTGCGGTCCACCTTGCGGAACATCTCGAAGATGGCACCGGCCAGCTCGGGCGCGATCCCGATCCCGTTGTCCGTGACGGTCAGCACCACCGCGTCCGCGCTCTGCGCGGCGCGGATCTCGATGTTGAGCGGCCGGTTGGGGTCGCGGTACTTCACGGCGTTCTCGACGAGGTTCTGCACGGCCTCGCGCACGAGCACGGCGTCGCCCCGGGCCGTCGGCAGCTCGCCGACGTCCACCGTGGCGTCGCTCTCGGTCAGGGCGGCCCGGAGCGCCTCCAGCACGGTGCCGACGGTCTGCTGGAGGTCGACGGTGCCGATCTCCATCGACTCAGCGAGCCGTGACCAGCGTTGGATCCCGTCGAGCAGGGCGTCCATGTCGGCGACCCCGCGTTGGATCTTCTCCGCGAAGGTGGCGACCGTGGGATCGTCAGCGACGCGCTGCGCGAGCACGTCGGTGAAGCCCGCCACGGTGCGCAGCGGTCCCCGCAGGTCGTGGGCGACGGCCGAGATCATCTCCTCGCGCTCGTCGCCGAGCTGGAGCAGCTCGACGTTCGTCGCCTCGAGCTCGCTCGCGCGGTCGGTCAGCGCGCCGATCACGGCGGAGAGGTCGCTGTCGCCGGGGCTGTCGCCGCGGGCCGCGAGGGTGCGCTGCAGTGCTTCCGCAAGCCGCAGGTCCGCGTCGGACCACGGACGGCACCGACCGCGCACGGTCTCGGTCCATGCGTCGAAGGAGGACCGAGGGGTGAGCTTGTCGCCGTTCTCCTCGAGGCCCTCGTTGGGGTCGCCGCCCCACACCACCGTCGAGGTCCGGTCCGGTCGGAACCACGCGATGACGTCGCTGTCGTCGGACAGCCGCACCGCGAGCATCCCGCCGTCCGCGTCGACGCCGTGATCGGAGAACGCCTCGATCGTCACGGTCGAGCCGCCCATGTCGAGGAGCGTGTCGAGCTGGTCGAGGCTGATGGGGACCGTTCCCGTGCTGTGCACGGTCCCGCCGCGACGCACGATGCAGCCGGCCGCGCCGAGCTCCGGCATGGTGTCGGTCGCGATCGGCCCGGCGGCGTCCTCGATGGAGCCGGCCTCGGCGATGTCTCGCAGCACCAGCATCTGGAGCGCGCGGCCGTCTCGGTCGTGCCCGTGGCGCTCGCGCGTCCGCGCCCGCATCAGCTGCTCGGACAGCAGACGCGCGAGCACCTCGCTGACGGAGCGCAGCGCGAACGGCACGTGGCGGACGTCGTGGTGGTGGCACGCGATGAGCCCCACGAGCTCGCCGTCCTCGACGAGCGAGAGCGACAACGAGGTCCGCACGCCCATGTTGCGCAGGTACTCGAGGTGGATCGGTGACACGGCGCGTAGCTGTGACATCGACAGGTTCACCGGCGAGCCGTCCGGCAGCACAGAGGGTTCGAGCGGGGTTGCGTCAGCGCTCGCGTCCACGATCTGTCGTGTCCAGCTGCGCACGTACAGCTGACGCGCCTGGAGCGGGACGTCACCGGCGGGGTAGTGCAGCCCGAGGAACGGGGTCAGGTCGCCGCGGCGGTCCTCGGCGACGACCTCGCCGTGCCCGTCCTGGTGGAACAGGTAACACATCACGCGGTCGAAGCCGGTGAGTCGGCGGACGGCCTGCACCGCCATGTCGCGGGCGTCGTTGAGCGTGGGAGCCTGGCCGATCGACGTCATCGACTCGCCCAGGTCGGTGAGCACGCTCTCGGCTCGCACGAACTGGGCCACCGGCTCGCACTCGACGATCGTCATGCCCTGCATCCGGTGGAGGATGACGTCGAAGCGCTTGCCGTCCGGCGTCTCGAGGTGCCGCAGCCGCCTCGTGGCGTCCGCGTTGCGGGCCGCGTCCCGCAGCGAGCTGTGGGCG
>JBFGFG010000286.1:0-4003 GCA_041579655.1 Nitriliruptoraceae bacterium | reverse complement strand
GTCCGGTGGACACGCCGTTGATCGTGGCGAAGTTGCCGGCGATGACGAGGCGCGTGCCGTCGGGGGTGGCGTCGAGCTTGTCGACCGACACCGAGCCGGTCGTCCCCGGCGTCGAGTACGCGCCAGCGAAGGTCGGGCTCCACAGCGACGGCGCACCGGTGGTGGCGTTGAGCGCCGCGAGGCCGGAGTAGGACTGGCCGTTCACCTTCTGGAGGTTGCCAGCCACGTACAGCGTCTCGCCGACGAGCGTCATGTCCTTGACGACCCACTGGACGTCAGGGGTGAAGGTCTGGTCGACGGTGCCGTCTCGGTCGACCTTGACCAGAGCGCGGCGGGCGACGCCGTCCACGGTCTTGAAGCGGCCACCGACGTACCAGGACCGACCGTCAGCAGCGGCCTCGATCGCGTACACCTCGTCGTCGAACGCCGGTGCCGGCAGCAGCACGCCCGTGTCGTCGACCCAGATCGAGAAGTTGCGCACCGTCTGGGCGGTGCCGCCCGGCTTCTTGGCCGTGTCGAACAGGCCGCCCGCGGCGACGAAGCCGTTGAGCTCCTCGATCGCGTGGATCATGTCGTCACCGTCGCTGGTGCCCGAGAACGCAGGCGTCCCGGCGCGCGGCGACGCCGCGACGATCCCGGTGACGGAGGCCTCAGGGGCGGCGGCCGCAGGTGACGCGGAGACCGTCGCCAGCGTGGTCGCGAGCAGCGCGGTGGCGAGCAGACCGGAGGTCGCGCGTCGCAGCCGGGAGAGGGGGAGGAGGAGCTGCATCGGTCGTGCCAGGTGGGTGCGGTGGCCTGCGGGGTCTCGTCGGCCGGACGGGCGAAAGATACGGCCGGGAAGAACCGCGCAGCAACGGTGTGACACCGTCCTCGGACACGTCCCCAGTCTTCGGTGTCGCTGCGTCACCGGGCACAGGCCGATCGACCGGTTCCGTAACCCAAAGTGACCAAGCGGCCACTTTGGGGCGGGCGCGGGGCGCACGAAGCGCCGCCTGCTTCGCTGGCCCTACGGTCGCGCCATGCAGCTTCCGTCGCTCGTCCTCGCCCCACGGCTCGTGCCGCGCCCGCTGTGGGGGCGCTCCGGCGCACAGCTGCTGGAGCAGGAGGTCTGGCGGGCGATCCGCGCCGAGGTCGTCGCGGACGCCGACTCGAGCTGCGCCACCTGCGGGCACCGGCAGCGGCGCTGGATGGTGTGCGACGAGGACTGGCGCTACGGCGTCACCGGCAGCGGACCCGACCGGGCCGGTGTCGCGGTGCTCGCGGGGCTGCGGTTGCTGTGTCCGCGCTGCGACCGCGTGGTGCACCTCGGCCACACCGAGTCGGCGCACGGTCGCACCGGCGCGGACGACGCCCTGGCCCACGGTGCGCGGGTGAACGGCGTGTCGGTCGCGGACATGCAGCTGCTCGCCGAGGCCTCGTTCGAGGGCTGGGCGCAGCTGTCGGGGATCACCCGCTGGACCGTGCGGGTCGACGACGCGCTGGTCGCCCGGTTCCCGGCGCTGCGGGTGGTCGAGTCCGGACCGGGTTGACTCGCCTGCTCCACCCCCAACGCCCCACCACGTCCAGGATCACGATGAGCCTCGTCCGGCTGCACGACGTCACCATGAAGTACGACGACACCCACGTGCTGCGTGAGGCCTTCTTCCGCGTCGACCCGGGCGAGCGGGTGGGCCTGATCGGCAAGAACGGCTCCGGCAAGACCAGCGTGCTGAAGCTGATCCTCGAGCACGAGGAACCAACCGAGGGCACCGTCACGCTCGAGCCGGGCGTGACCATCGGCTACTTCTCCCAGCACTCGACGCTGGACGGGACGCGCACGATCACCGAGGTGCTCGACGACCTGTTCGAGGACGTGCACGAGGTGACCCGCGCGTTGGCCGCCATCGACGAGTCCATGGCCGCCGGCCCCGACGGCGACGCGCTCGACCGGCTGATCAACGAGCAGGCGCGCCTGTTCGAGCGCATGGAGCAGCTCGACGGCTGGGACTACCAGCGCACCATCGACACGGCCCTGAGCGTGCTCGGCTTCGCCGAGGAGCACCGCACGATGCCGATCGACCAGCTCTCCGGCGGCTGGCGCAACCGTGCGGCCCTGGCGAAGATCCTGCTCGAGGGTCCCGACCTGCTGCTGCTGGACGAGCCCACGAACTTCCTCGACATGGCCGGCGTCGAGTGGCTCGAGGCGTGGTGTCGCGACTTCGCCGGCGGCGCCGTCATCGTCAGCCACGACCGCCAGTTCCTCGACGCCACCGTCACGCGCATGGTCGAGGTCGAGAACCACCACCTGCACGACTACGACGGCTCGTTCAGCGAGTACATCATCCAGAAGCAGTTCCGGATGAAGACGCTCGAGAAGCAGTACATCCACGAGGCCGCGCTGCTCGCGTACGAGGCCGCGGGCGTGTCCTCGCGCAAGGAGGCGGCGAAGGCCGGCAAGGGCGTCGGGCGCAAGATCGCCAACGCGAAGCGCTCCACCACGCCCAAGCCCGTGGACGAGATCATCACCTCGCTGTACGGCGGGCTGCACGTCAAGGACGTGCTCGGTCACGTGGAGGGCATCAGCAAGGCGTACGGCGACCACCAGCTGTTCGAGGACGTCTCGTTCGAGGTCCGCCGCCGCGACCGGCTGGCGATCATCGGCTCGAACGGGTCGGGCAAGTCCACGCTGCTGCGCTGCCTGACGGGAGAGGAGACCCCCGACACCGGTGAGGTGCGCTGGCCCCGGGGCTGCGACGTGGTGTCGTACAACACGATGCTCGACGCGCTCGACCCCACGCAGACCGTCAGCCACGCGGTGAACGCCCTGCCGGACTCGCTGGCGCTGACGGCACCACGCAAGCTCGTGCACCGCTTCCTCGAGATGCTGCGGTTCTCGAAGCTGGACCTGTCCACGAAGGTCGGCAACCTCTCGGGCGGTCAGAAGGCGCGCGTGGCGATGGCCCAGTGCCTGCTGTCGGGCGCCTCCACGCTGATCCTCGACGAGCCGACCAACCACCTCGACGTCACCAGCGCGCAGGTGATGGAGCGCGCCCTGGTGCAGTTCCCGGGCGCGGTGCTGGTGGTCAGCCACGACCGCTACTTCATCGACGCGGTCGCGACCCGCACGCTGGTGTTCGCCGGTGGCGAGGTGACCATCGGCGCCGCGTGAGCCGTGTCAGACGGGCCGGTTCGTCGCGAGGTTCCAGCCGGTGCTGACCGTCTCGCCCTTCGCGGTCTCGTACGTCCACTTGATCTCCTCGAAGTTCAGCGAGACCTCCTCCCGAGGCGCGCTGCCGTCGTCCGCGGTGTCCATCAGCCGGACGCTGACGACCGTCACGTCGCCGCACGAGACCGAGGCCCGTGTGCGTGCGGCGCCGGCGTCGTCGACGTCGGAGCCTTCGCCGAAGAACTCGATCGTGGCGTTGCGGAACACCTCACCAGAGGCTGCTGCCCGCATCAGCAGCGGTGAGGACTTGTCCATCTCCTTGGTGCACGTGACCTCGCTGAACTCGGGCCGTGCTCGGGTCCTGCCACCGCCTCCACCGTCCTCGCGGCGCACGCCGTACCCCACCGAGAGGACCTCGATCCACTCCTTGTGCTGGTCGTCGGTGGCCTCGCCCTTGATGCTGCCGAGCTTCATGTAGGCACCCATGTCAGTCCTCCGGGATGGTGATGTCGAAGATGAACGACGCTGTCGCGTCGCCCCCGAGCCCGCGAGCTGCCACCTGGGCCGTGTAGGTGCCCGTCGCGCGGGCGTAGCTGCCGGTGCCGCCGACGATCGCCAGCTCGTCCGGCTCGTCGTCGTGCGTGGCGGCACCAGCCCCGACGATGGTCCCGTCGTCGAGCTGGAACACGTGCTGCCAGGTGCCGGCGGCGAGCCCCTGCTGGCTGCGCCCGGTCCGCACCAGATGGATGCCGGTGCCGTGCAGCTCGCCGACCTCGACGCCGTCCACGAGCAGCACGCCGTCGATGCGTAGCTGGTCGCCGTGTCGTGCTGGCCACGACGGCGTGGCGCCGACCACGC
>JBFGFG010000285.1:0-4044 GCA_041579655.1 Nitriliruptoraceae bacterium | reverse complement strand
TCCCGGCACCCAACGGTGCCCACGCTGCCGTGAGGACGTCGCGACCGCCGACGCGCCACGCCCGTCGCGACCCAGCGGCCAGCGCGCCTCTGCGCCGGTGTCGTTCGGGCTGCTGATCGCCTACGCCGCCGTGTTCGTCCTGGGCGAGCTGACGGGCGGGCTCACGTCACCGATCACGGTCGGCGGCGCGCAGATCAACGATGCGGTGATGGCGGGGCAGTGGTGGCGGGTGCTGACCGCCACGATGCTCCACGCCGGCCTCGCCCACCTGCTGTTCAACGGCTACGCCCTGTACGTGCTCGGACCGCAGCTCGAGCGGGGCGTGGGCAGCGCGGCGTTCGCGGCGTTGTACGTGGCCGCCGGACTTGCCGGGGGCGTGGCGTTCCTGGTCACCGCGCCCGGCCAGGTCGCCGTCGGTGCGTCGGGCGCGATCTTCGGGCTGTTCGGCGCCTGGTTCGCGGCGTCGTGGGCCCGTCGTCGGACGACACAGGGTCGGGCGGCGTTCTCGCAGTTCGCGCTGTTGCTGCTGATCAACCTCGCGCTGCCGCTGTTCATCCCGGGCATCGCGTGGCAGGCGCATGTCGGTGGGCTGGTCGTCGGTCTCGTCAGCGGGCTGTGGTGGACCGACCGTACGCGCCGGTCGGTGCCGCGGGGGGCCGCCTCGCGTGTGCTCGTGCCGGGGCTCGCCGCCGTCGCGCTGCTCGCGGTCCTGCTCTGGTACACCTAGACGCACGTGTCAGCCGCGCGGCGGGCCGTGCACAGTGGAGCGGCAGATGAGCGAATCGGTAGCCGACAGCAAGGTCATCGCGGCGTCAGCGGAGACGATCCTCGAGGCGATCATCGACGTCGCCGCCTATCCGCGGTGGCAACGGGACGTCAAGGACGTCGAGGTCCTCGAGCGTGATGCGCAGGGCCGACCGGCGCGCGCCAGGTTCGTCGTCGACGCCCGCATCTTCACGGCCACCTACACCCTCGACTACAGCTACGGTGATGGCACGGTGCGCTGGCAGCTCGTCGCCAGCGACCAGTTGCGCGAGCTCGACGGCGGCTACACCGTGGCTGAGGCCGGCGATGGCACGTGCACCGTGACGTACGAGCTCGTCGTCGACCCGACGATCAGCGTGCCCCGCTTCATGCGGCGGGCCGCAGCCGAGCGAATCGTCCGCAGCGCACTCGACAACTTGCGGCAGCACGTCGAGTCCCGGCGGTGACCGCTGGCGACCGTGCGTGCCGTGTACTGATCCACACCGGCAAGGGCGGTGTCGGCAAGACCACGATCGCCGCGGCGACGGCCGTGTGGCTCGCCGCCGCCGGTCACCGCACGCTGGTGGCCTCGACCGACGTCGCGCACTCACTCGCCGATGTGCTCGACCGGCCGCTGGGCGACCGACCGACGCCGGTCGCCGCCAACCTCGAGGCCGAGCAGCTGCAGACCGAGCAGCGGCTGCGCTCGGGTTGGCAGGAGATCGGTCGCTACCTCGAAGCGTTGCTTGCATGGGGCGGCGCGAGTGAGCTCGAGTCCGCCGAGCTGGCGGTGCTCCCAGGGCTCGACGAGATCTTCGCGCTCCTCGATCTGGGTGTGCATGCGCGGAGTGGTCGCTACGACGCGGTCGTCGTCGACTGTGCACCGACCGCCGAGACGCTGCGGCTGCTGAGCCTGCCGGACGTGCTCGGCTGGTACATCGAACGGCTGCTGCCGGTACAACGCCGCCTCGCGCGCGCCTTGCGACCGACGGTCGGGCGGATGACCACGATGCCGTTGCCGTCCGACGGCGTGTTCCGCGCGGTGCGGTCGTTGTACGAGCGGCTCCAGGCGGTCAGGGCACTGCTGGTGGACGCCTCCACGACGTCCGTGCGGATGGTCGTGACCGCCGACCGTGTCGTGGTGGCGGAGGCACGGCGCACCCTGACGACTCTGGGGCTGTTCGGCTACCCGGTCGACGGCGTGATCGTCAACCGCCTCGTGCCCGAGCGCGCGACGGACCCGTTCCTCGCCGGCTGGCGTCAGCGCCAGCACCGGGCACTTGCCGAGGTCACCGAGGCGTGCGGTGAGATCCCACGGCTCGACGCCGAGCTCGCCGAGCACGAACCGGTCGGCGTCGATGCGCTGCGTGCGCTCGCGGCCGAGCTGTATCGCACCTGCGATCCCGCGGCGGTGCTGCACGACGGTGCTCGACCGCACGTGGTCGAGCAGGCTGACGGACTCACGTTGCGCCTGCCGTTGCCGAACACGGTCGCCGACGAGGTGGACCTGCGGCAGCGCGCGGACGAGCTGTACGTCAGCGTCGGGGGCTACACGCGCAACGTGGTCCTGCCCACGGCGCTACGCACACGGCAGGTCCGGTCGGCGACCGTCGCTGACGGCTGGCTGTCGGTCGGGTTCGCCGACCGCACGGTGCAGGCGTTCGACCGGACCGCCGCCAACGCATGACGCGTCGGCCGATGGCGGCGGCGACGCTCAGCGGCCCGGACTCTAGACTGCACACATGGTCGAGACCTCGTCGCACGACCACCGTGGCTGCCGTTCGTGCCCCGTCTGCTTCGCGCTCCAGGCACTGGCTGGGGTCACCCCGGAGGTCCGTGCGCACCTGCTCGCAGCGGGCCGGGAGCTCGTGCTGGCGGCCCGCGCGGCCCTCACCGTCGACGAGGCCGCCGGCGACGCCGACGACGTGTGGGCGGAGCCACAACGCGGTACGTCAGGTGACACGCCAGCACACGACGGCCGCGGCCCGACCGACAGAGGACCAACCCCGCAGATCACGCGTCTGCGTCGCATCGCCGTCCAGTAGCGAGCAGCACCGGTCGGCCCGCGTGCACGATCACCATCAACCGTTCGTCACACCAAGGAGCTGCTTTGGAGGTCACCGCCACCGCAATCCGGGCGCTGCTGAACCGCCGGCCATCGACCCTCCCGGTCACGTCGATCTACCTGAACACCGACGGTTCCCGCTACCCGCGGCCAGCCGACTACGAAGCCCGTCTCGACAGCCTGTTGCGCAGCGCCCGCCGCGCGGTCGCCAAGCTCGACCACGAGGCGCAGGAGGCCGTACGCGCCGACACCGAGCAGATCGGCAAGTGGGTCAGGTCCAGCTTCGACCGCAGTGGCATCAAGGGGTTGGGGCTGTTCGCGAGCGGAGGCAGCATCTTCGAGCACCTCGAGGTCGCCATGGGCGTCCGCAACATCGCCCGGGTCGGTGACCGCCCGTATGTCGTTCCGCTGCAGGCGCTGCTCGGCAGGCACCACCACATCGGCCTCGCGGTGGTCGAACGGGACCGGGCGCGCATCTTCCGCTACCAGCTCGGACAGATGGAGGAGCACATCCACGTCACGTCCGACGTGCACGGGCAGCACGAGCAGGGTGGCTGGTCGCAGGCGAGGTTCCAGCGCGGCATCGAGCACGAGGTCCTCGCGCACATGAAGGACGTCAGTGACATCCTCCTGCGACTGCACGAGCAGCAGCCGCTCGATGCGCTCGTGGTCGCCGGCCCGACCGCCGAGGCGAGCGAGTTCGTACGCAAGCTCCATCCGTACCTCGCGAAGGTGCTGCACGGCGAGCCCGTGAGCCTGCCCTTGGCCGCCGACGCCGACGAGCTCCTCGCGGTCTTCCGCACCACCGAACAAGAGCTGGTCTCGACGCGTCGCCGCGAACTGCTCGCCCGGCTCGAGGCGGGCAAGGGCCAGGCGGAGCGGCACGCGCGAGGTGTTCGTCACGTCGTCGAGGCCGTCAACGCGAAGCGGGTGGACGTCCTGTTCGTGGTCGAGGGCGCCGGTGAGCCCGGCTACAAGAGCGCGTCGGGAGCGCTGGCGCTGCGTGAGCACGAGGCGGCGTCGTATGGCACGCCGGTCGAACCGGTCGACGACCTCATCGACGAGATCATCGAGCAGGCCGTCCTCAGCGGTGCGGACATCGAGCTGTTCCGCGACGGAACGAGGCTCGACGGCCACCCGGTCGCTGCGCTCCTGCGGTTCTAGTGACGCGCGACCGGGCCGTCGCCATCGGCGTCGACGTGGGCGGCACCAACATCAGGATCGGCCTGGTCGCC
>JBFGFG010000284.1:0-4069 GCA_041579655.1 Nitriliruptoraceae bacterium | reverse complement strand
GACCCACACCAGCGCGCCGAGCAGCCCCGTGAGCAGCGTCAGGCCGTCGGCCCCCAGCACGCGGGCCGTGGTGAGCATCCACGAGGCGTCCGTGTGTGCCGTCGCGAGGTCACCCCAGCCGAAGCCGGTCAGCGGTGCCCGGGCGCGCAGCACCTCCATACCGGTCCAGATCAGCGGCCCGACCACGGCCACCGCGCGCGTGCCCGTCCATGGCCGCACCGCGACGGTGGCGAGCGCGACCCAGCTCGCCTGCGTCGCTGCGAGCAGCACCCAGGCGACCGGTGTCGCGGGCTCCGCCAGCCAGCGCAGCATCGGCAGGAACGCGGTCATGCCGAGCAGGAAGCCCAGCGCCGCCACCGTGCGGGCGCGCTGCTCGCGGGCGAGGTGAGCCACCGTGAGCCAGCCGGGGACCACGCCGAACACCAGCCACCACAGCGACGGGGCCGGGTGGGCGAAGGCCCAGACCAGACCGGTGACGACCGCGACGGCCGCAGCTGCGAGCAGGGGCGAACGCGTCCATCGACGGCGCTGGACAGCGCCCGCCGGCGCGTCCTCACCGGTGGTTGGTGCGTCCACAGCGGTCACACGCAGTCGCGGCAGAGCAGCTCGTCGGCGTCCGCGAGCGCGCTGGCCCGCTTCACCATGTGGCACGAGCGGCAGACGAACTCATCCTCGCGGATGGTGTCGGCCTCCTCGTCCTCGTCGTCGTCCAGATCGGCAGGGCCGAGGTCGTCGAGCACCGCGAGGTCGACCGGCGGGTCGTCGTCCATCTCGTCGTCGCCGTCCTCGGAGGCGTCCAACGAGAGCCCTGCGGGCTCCTCGCCGTCATCCGAGTCGCTGGCGTCGACGTCGCCCGTGGCGGCCGCATCGTCGTCGTCATCGTCGTCGTCGAGGAACTCCTCGGCGTCCTCGAGCACGAGGTCGTCCTCGGCGCCGTCCAGCGCGTCGTCGTCGTCGAGCTCGGGCTCGACGAGGTCATCCTCGAGCTCGAGGATGTCGTCCTGGTCGTCGCTCATGCGGGGCCCGCTTGATCGGCGGTTGCGGTCTGCGCCCGACGTCGCCGGGAACGCGGGGGAAGGTAGCCCGATGCCCTCGCGGGTGACGACGGAGATCGGCGGGTCCTCGGATCGCGTCCCGCGCGACAGCGAGACCCCGGACGGGAGGTCCGGGGTCTGGTGCTGGTGGTGGCGTCGCCGTTGGGGCCGTGGACCGCGGGCGGTCGTACTGCGTCCACGTTGTCTACTGAGCGACGTTCACACCGTGCGGGGTTCGCGTCCCGTGCCACTGGTCCCCTGTCGGGGAGCCGGTGCCGCCCCCGAGGGCGAACCATCCGCAGGCGTAGACTTCCTCGGCTGACGCGGCACGTCAAGCCACCGTTTCGCGTCTTGACAACCTGCGTCGGGCGTGCTCCGTAGCCGCGGCGGACGAACTCGCAGGTCAGGTGGGCTGCTCGTGGATGGTCGCCAGGTGCGGGAGCTCGTCAGCGGCGTTCGGGAGCCCGTGCGTGACGCGACCACGGAGCACTGTCAGTGCGCACTGCGCACCCCTGGGGTCGTCTGCCCGGAACGGATCGCCCTCCCACACGGCCAGATCGGCGCGCATGCCTGCCCGCAGCGTGCCGACGCTGCGCTCCTGCCGGGCTGCGGTACGGCCACCCAACGTGTGGGCGGAGACGGCCTCGAGCCGCGTCATCGCGTGCTCGGGGCGGCGCCGGTGCTGCGCCGCGTACACGGCACCCCACGGGTCCATCGGTGTGACGTTGGAGTCGCTGCCGAAGGCGAGGTCGATTCCGCGGTCCGCGAGCGCCCGGTACGGGTTGGTCCACGCCGTGCGCTCGGGGCCGAGGCGGCGGTCGTACAGCCCCTGCTCGCTGCCCCACATGGTCTCGAACGCGGGCTGCACCGACAGCACGAGGCCGAGCATCGCGATGTCGTCGTACAGCTCGGGCGGGAGCACCTCAGCGTGCTCGATCCGGTGGTGCAGCCGGCGCACCGCGCCGTCGAGGTGGTCCGGGAGCTGGGCGTCGACCTCCTGCCAGCAGCGCACGGCCTGCCGGATCGCGTCGTCGCCGATGGCGTGGACAGCCACCTGCAGCCCGCGGTGCGTCGCCTCGGTGAACAGCGACGCGAGCGTGGCGTCGTCGAACTCGAGGTGGCCGCGGTGGCTGCCATCGCTGTAGTCCTGGCACAACGCGGCGGTGTGCGCCCCCAACGAGCCGTCGAGGTACAGGTCGCCACCGATGTGGGACAGGTCCCGCTCGGCCGCGAACGCGAGGTCGATGCCCGACCAGTACGGCACCACCTCCAGGGGCCAGGTGCCGTCGTTCCACGCATCGAAGTCGGCCGCCCCGAACAGGTCCGGACCGTTCATCTCGTGCGCCGAGACGATGCCCAGCGAGGCTGCATGGCGCGAGACCCGCGCCCGCGCCTCGGCGAGCTCGTGGCTGGACAGCGCGCCCACGGCCCAGCGACGGGCGATCTTGTTCGCCTCGAGCTTCAGCAGCCCCGTGGGCTCACCGTCGCCGTCCCGGTCGAGGCCGGCAGCCCGCGCCAGCGGCGCCGAGGTCAGGGTGCGCCGGTCGATCACCGACGAGTGTCCGTCGATGCGCGACAGAACCACGGTGCGGCCGTCCGCGGCGGCAGCGAGCTCGTCGGGGGTCGGCAGGCGGTCGAGGTCGGCGTCCCAGCCGTGGCCCCACACCACCCGGCCGGGCGTCGCCTCGGCGGTGGTGGCCACAAGCCGCAGCAGCTCCTCGACGCGCACGATGTCGCGCAGGTCGATGCCGTTGAGCGTCAGGCCGGTCGCGGTCAGGTGCACGTGGGCGTCGACGAAGCCCGGCCCGATGGTGCAGCCGTCGAGGTCGATGCGGGTCGCGTGCGGGGGCGCCTGGCTCGGGTCGTTGCCGACCCAGACCACGCGCTTGCCGCGCACGAGCAGCGCGCGAGCGCCGTGGCGCCCGTGTCCGAGCGTCACAACTCGGTCGGCGACCAGCAGGGCTCCCCGTGCTCCGGGGTCCACCACCTGGACGTCGGCGGGATCGAGACCCACCCTCTCCTCCTCAGCCCGTGCGGTCGGACGACCTGATGGTCGCAGACATCGTGCAAGAACACCCGCAGGCGCGTCGGTCGACTGCCAGCGGGCCCTCGTACGTGCGGGTGCCGCCCGTCATCCGGTGCCCACGCTGGTGGCCACGCCGTTGACGACGATGATCGACACGAAGCTGCCGATGAACAGCCCTGTCGCCAGCACGCCCCGCCGTCGAGAGGTCGGCCGGCCGCGCATCTCGTCGAGCAGCAGCTGGCCGGCCAGCAGCAGCGCGGCAAGCCCCATGAACAGGGTCAGCAGCAGGAAGAACATCAGCGCGCCGAGCGCGCCGTCCTTCGCGCCGTAGCTGCCGAGGAACGCCAGCCCGAACGACAGCGCCGCACCGAACCCGAGCAGCCGCAGCGGCCAGCGCAGGCGCGCCCGGTCGTGGGCGCGCCGGGCGTCCTCCTCGGCCAGTGGCTCGGGTGGCGTCGCGCCCTCGGGCGCGGAGGCGTCGGTCACCGGCCGGCCGCGAGCCGACGACCGACGACCATGCGCTGGATCTGGTTGGTGCCCTCGAAGATCTGCATCACCTTCGCCTCACGCATGTAGCGCTCGGCCGGGAAGTCGCGGGTGTAGCCCACGCCCCCGAGCACCTGCACGGCGTCGGTGGTGACCTGCATCGCCATGTCCGTGCAGAACAGCTTCGCCATGGAGCACACCTTGCTCACGTCGTAGCCCGCGTCCATGCGGCTGGCGGCGTCCTTGTACAGCGCGCGTCCGGCCTCGAGCTGGGTGGCCATGTCGGCCAGCAGGAACTGCAGCCCCTGGAACTCGACGATCGGCTTGCCGAACTGCTCGCGTTCGCGGGCGTAGCGCAGCGCGTGCGACAGGGCCGCCTGCGCGAGCCCCACCGCGATCGCCGCGATGCCCAGCCGGCCCGTGTCCAGGCCGCTCATCGCCGTGGAGAAGCCGCTGCCCTCCTCGCCGCCGAGCAGCGCGTCGTCCGGCAGTACTGCGTCGTCGAACGACAGCTGGGCCGTCG
>JBFGFG010000283.1:0-4072 GCA_041579655.1 Nitriliruptoraceae bacterium | reverse complement strand
GCCCGCGCTGCGGCGGCGCCAGCGCGAGGCCGCGAGGTTCATCGCGATCCGGCTCACGTACGCCCGGCGGTGCTCCATCGTGCGGATCCGTGGCCACTTCTCGCACACGGTCACCAGCACGTCGTGGGCGAGGTCCTCGGCCACGAGGCGGTCGCCGGTGTGCAGCGCCAGCAGGGCGACGAGGCGCGGCAGCTCGGCGGCGCAGAACGCCGTCAGCTCGTCGCGGTCCTTCACGGGTCCCTCCGGGAGATCGGTGCCGGCGGGGGGACCGGCGTGACCGGGCTGTCCGATCACACGTTCCATCGCGCTGGAGGAGGAGGATGCTGCATGCACGTGCACGATGTGCGGCGACCGCGCGAGCGTGGCCGCGGTCAGGCCGTCCACAGCCTGTGCATCATGATGCACAGAGAAGAGCATCTCGGTGTACCGTCGCATCATGAGGACGACGCTGACCCTTGACCCGGACGTTGCTGCTGCTGTGGAGCGGCTGCGGCGCGACGAGGGGATCGGACCGAGCGAGGCCGTGAACCGGCTCGTGCGTCGTGGGCTGCTCGTCGCAGGGGAGGGCGCACGGCCCGCCTACAGGCCCGTTCCGCTGGACCTCGGGATCAGGGTGGACGTGACGAACATCGGCGAGGTGCTCGACCTGCTCGACCAGGACGACACCTAGTGCTCCTCGACGTCAACGTCCTCCTGTACGCGGCCGACATCCGCAGCCCGCACCACGAACGGGCCGCGGCGTGGCTCGGCGAGGTCCTCGACGGGGACCGTCGGGTGGGCATCCCGTGGTCGACGATCACGGCGTTCGTGCGGATCATCACCCACCCACGGATGTCCGAGCGGCCGGCGACATCTGCTGAGGCCTGGGCCGTGGTCCAGAGCTGGCTCGATTCGACGCATGTGTGGATCCCCACCCCCTCGCGTCGGACCGCGATGATTCTGGGCGACCTCCTGGCGTCGTCCGGGGCCACTGGCAACCTGGTCCCGGATGCGGCGCTCGCAGCGCTGGCGGTCGAGCATGGGCTCGTGGTCATGACCGCCGACACCGACTTCGGACGCTTCCCGGAGGCCCGCTGGCACAACCCCCTGACGGACGCCTGAGCTGGCGGTCTCTCCTGCCGTGCGGACCGGGCGCCGTACGGGCTGAGCGCGGACGGTCGCGGGGCGACGTCGCGGTTGTGACGTGTCACCGTCGCGTGGTGGTGAGTGAGGGACGCAGACGGCAGGGCTGGAGGGTCCGTGGCGCGAACATCTCAGGCGAACACTCCGGGAGCCTGACGTGAACCTGCGCGCCATCACCAGCATCACCCTCGCGGCGGCCCTCGGCCTGGCCTTCGCGCCGGCCGAGATCCTCAACTCCGTTGGCGGGTCGTCGGCCGCAGCGCTCGGCGCGCCACGGGTGGCGGCCGCACCGGCTGGGGAGTGGGTCGCCGGTGACCTGCACGTGCACAGCACGTACTCGCACGACAGCTTCAACCCGCTGGGTGACGACAACACCGAGCCGGACGAGTTCTACGTCGCCGGCGCATCGGTCGAGCAGCAGTTCCGTCAGGCGCAGGCGCGCGGGCTGGACTTCCTCGCCATCACCGACCACAACGACGTGCGCTCGCAGGGCGACGTCGGGTTCGGTCGTTTCGGCGTCATCGGGCTGCCTGCGTACGAGAACTCGATGGATGGGCACTCGCAGATGCTCGGCGCGACGGAGGTGTACGAGGACACCCACCAGACGCTGGCGGGCACGCAGGCCGAGGCGGACGCGCTGCGCGCCGATGGCGGCGTGTTCCAGATCAACCACCCCGCCGACCCCCTCGAGTCGCCGGAGGTCATGGACTGGGGGCACGGCTACGACGTCGTGCCCGACTCCGTGGAGACGTGGAACGTCACCACGGTCTACCAACCGCCGTTCCCGGCCGCGTCGAACAACGACGACAACATCACCTACTGGGAGGGGTGGCTCGACCGCGGCGTGCGCGTGGCCGCGACCGGCGCGTCCGACACCCACTGGCTGTCGACCTCGGCCGTGCAGGGCCCGGGCCAGCCCACCACCTGGGTGTACGTCACTGACCGCAGCGCGGACGGGATCCTCGCGGGGCTGCGGGCTGGCCGCACCACGATCTCGTCGCAGCCGCCATCGCTCGGCTCGGCCCGTGTGTTCCTCGAGGCCGACGGTGACGGTGACGGGGTCTGGGAGTCGATGGTCGGCGACACCGTTCCGACCGGCGCCGCGCTGCGCGTGCGTGCCGAGGGCGTCGCCGGCGGCACGCTGAAGCTGTTCACCGACGGTGGCACGCCGTTCGGCGGGGAGATCGCCATCACCGGCGAGCGCTTCACCCACACCTTCGTCGCGCCCGCCGGCTCGACGTGGGTCCGCGCCGAGCTGTTCCACGAGGACGCCACCGAGGAGCGGGCCGCGTCCTGCGACGCCGTGGTCGGCTCGGGCACGACGTACTGCCGCAACCGCATCGCCCGCGCGGCGATGACCTCGGCGCTGTTCCTCGACGACAGCGCACCGCTCACCACGACCGCGCCCTACGCCGCCCTCGACGGCAGCGAGGCGTTGATCGGCAACGGCGTGGTCGAGCGTCGCTTCGCGACCGACGGGTTCGGCACGACCTCGTTCACCGACCTGCGCAGCGGGTTCGCGACCGGAGCGACCGACGACCTGCGCCTGACGACGCTCGACGGCGTCGAGATCACGGGTGCGGACCTCACGGTGACGGACGCGACCTCGCGCACGACGGCCGACGGTGGCCTCGCGCTGATGCTGCGGCTTGAGCCGCTCGCGGCCGCGGCGGCGGCCACGGGCGTGGGCCACGTCGAGCGCACCTACACCGTCTACCCGGAGGTGGCGGGCGTACGGGTGCAGACCACCGTCGCGCTGCCGGGTGTCTACACCGGCTACACCCTCGACGAGCTCGCGATGCCCGGCGCGGCGCCGACCGCGCAGCACTTCAACGCCGGCTACGACTGGCGCGGTAGCGACACCCCTGACTGGGAGCCGGCCGCCGCCCCGTTCGGTGGCGCGCACACCGGCGATCACCGCGTCACCACCGCGGGTGCCGCCGGCGAGCCGATCGACGTCACCGGCCAGTGGCTGACGCTGGACGCCGACGCGGACGATGCCGGCGCCCCCCGCGCGACGATCGTGCTCGAGCGCGTGAACTACGACTCCTCGCACGTGGCCTTCGACGGCACCGTCGGGCGTGCCCACGTCGCGCTCGCCGACGACCTGATCTACCTCGGCCCGTTCGAGGGCGAGGTCCACGCCGACAACCCGACGCCGGCCCCGGTCCGTGCGCGCACCGTCGCGCCGGGCCAGCCGCTCGTGCTCGAGTCGGTGTTCACCTCGCTGGCGCTGGACGCCGACGACGAGCCGTGGCAGCACCACCAGTACCTCGCCCGTCACCGCGGGGCGGACTGGGCGCGCGACGTCACGTTCAACACCAACGGCGTCGACAAAGGCCGGATCTCGACCGGGGCCAAGGACGACATGGACTTCGCCGAGGTCCAGCGCCAGGCCGCCGTCGCGAAGCGCCTCGGGGTGGAGCGATTCATCCTCGACGACGGCTGGCAGGCCGCGTCGGGTGACTGGTGCCCGGACTCGGCCGCGTGCCCCGAGCCGCGCGGGCTGTACCCGGACCGCTTCCCGGACGACACCTTCGAGGCCGTGCGCGCGGAGCTCGGGGCGATGGAGTTCGGGCTGTGGATGAGCCCGATGCACTTCAACCCGGCGTCGTCGGCGTTCCGCGAGAACCCGACCTGGGCGTGCTCGCCCGTGGGCGACGGGCTGGCCGCCTACAACACCGTCGAGCCGGACGGCGGCTCGAACGAGGCCGGGCTGGGCGAGTGGAACCCTGAGGCGATCTCCACCGAGGGTCGCCTGATCGACTTCATCGAGGGTCGCATCCGGCGCCAGGTCGAGGTGTACGGCGCGACGTACTTCAAGTTCGACTTCCTCGCGTGGCTCGACTGCGTCGACGACGACGTCACCACGGCCTACGACTACCGCGAGTCGTTCATCGCGATGAACGACTCGCGGTAGTCGTAGGCCGTGGTGACGTCGTCGTCGACG
>JBFGFG010000282.1:0-4089 GCA_041579655.1 Nitriliruptoraceae bacterium | reverse complement strand
CCACCACCTCCGTCCATCGCTGTCCCGCACGCTGAGCGCTGTCCCGACCAGTGAGCGACAGCGCTCACCTCTCGGGACAGCGCTCACCTCTCGGGACAGCGCTCCGCGGGGTGGGACAGCGCTGCGAGACCGCAAGCGCTGCCGCGGAGCTAGGAACGGAGACGGCCCGGCGCGATGCCGGGCCGTCGGTGACAGCAGGTGTCAGGGGGTCAGAGGATGCCGCCCTCGGCCATCGCGGCGTAGTTCAGGACGCGGTCGAGGATCGCCGGGTCGACGCCGTCCTCGATCGCTGCCTCGCGCAGGGTCTGGCCGTTCTTGAACGCGACCTTGGCGAGCTTGGCGCTGCGCTCGTAGCCGATCTCGGGGACCAGCGCGGTCACGGACATCAAGGAGCGCTCGACGGCGGCGGGGCCGTTCTCGGTCGCCTCGGTGCCCTCGAGGCACTTGGTGACGAAGATGCGGCTGACGTTGGCGAGCAGCGTGATGGACTCGACCACGTTGGTGGCCATCATCGGGATCATCACGTTGAGCTCGAGCTCACCGGACAGACCGCCGACGGTCACGGCGGCGTCGTTGCCGATGACCTGGGCGCCGACCTGACGGACGGCCTCGGGGATCACCGGGTTGACCTTGCCGGGCATGATCGAGGAGCCCGGCTGGATCGCCGGCAGCGAGATCTCGAACAGGCCGGTGCGCGGGCCGGACGAGAGCCAGCGCACGTCGTTGGCGATCTTGATCAGCGAGACGGCGACGACCTTGCAGGCGCCTGACAGCTCGACGAGCGCGTCGCGCGAGCCCTGGGCCTCGAAGTGGTCCTCAGCCTCACGGAAGCCGATGCCGGTGCGCTCGGCGACGAGGCCGATGGTGCGCGCGGCGAAGCCGGGGGGGCAGTTGAGGCCGGTGCCGACGGCGGTGCCGCCGAGCGCGAGCTCCTCGATGGAGGTCAGCGCGTTGCGTAGGCGCTTGACGCCGAGCACGACCTGGCGCCGGTAGCCGCCGAACTCCTGGCCGAGCGTGACCGGGGTGGCGTCCATCAGGTGGGTGCGACCCGGCTTGACGACGTCCTTCCACGCCTCGGCCTTGCGACCGAGCGACGCGGCGAGCTCCTCGAGCGCGGGGATCAGCTCGTGCACCGTCAGCGTGCCGACGGCGATGTGGCAGGCGCTGGGGAAGGTGTCGTTGGACGACTGCGACGCGTTGACGTGGTCGTTGGGGTGCACCACCGCCGACTCGAGCGGCTCGCCGAGGATCTGCTTCGCGCGGTTGGCGATGACCTCGTTGGCGTTCATGTTGGTCGAGGTGCCCGAGCCCGTCTGGAACACGTCGATCGGGAACTGGTGGTCGTGCTGACCGCCGATGACCTCGTCAGCAGCGGAGCGCACGGCGTCGCCGACCGTCGCGTCGATGACGTTGGTCTCCTGGTTCGCGGTCGCCGCGGCCCACTTCAGCATCGCCATCGCGTGCACGATGCTGGCCGGGACCGGCTTGCCGGAGACGGGGAAGTTGAGCACGGCGCGCTGGGTGCTGGCGCCCCACAGGGCGTCGGCGGGCAGCTCCATCTCGCCCATCGTGTCGTGGGCGATGCGGACGTCGGTCATCGTGGGTTCCGAGCTTGTGGGATGCGGGACACGCGGAGTCAACCAGACCCGCTCGAGGGCGTGGTCTCAGGCCACCTGCGTGCGCAGGGATGCCATCAGCGACTCCCAGCTGTCCACGAACGACTGCTTGCCCTGCTCCTGCAGCTTCGTGGCCAGCCCCTCCACGTCCACGCCTGCCGCGGCGATCGTGGCGACGTCGGCTGCGGCCGGTCCACCGTCCGCCGGCAGCCCCGCGGGGACCTTGCCGTGGTCGGCGAACGCCACCAGCGTGGCGGGCGGCATCGTGTTGACGGTGTCCGCGGCGGCGAGCTGCTCGACGTACAGCGTGTCGGGCAGCGACGGGTCCTTCGTCGAGGTGGAGGCGAACAGCAGACGCTGCGGGCTCGCGCCGGCCTCGGCCAGCACCTTGAAGCGGTCGGACGCCAGCAGCTCGCGGTACGCGGCGTACGCGGCGGCGCACACGGCCACGCCCAGCTTGTTGTGCAGCGGCTGGGGCAGCTCGGCGTTCGCCGCCACGTCCCAGCGCGACACGAAGATCGACGCGACGGACGGCAGGTTCGCCAGCGACTCGCCGGCGGCGTGCCGCTGCTCGAGCCCGGCGATCCAGGCCTCGGCCTGCGCGAGGTACTGCTCGACCGAGAACAGCAGCGTGACGTTCACCGGGATGCCGGCGGCGATGGTCTGCGTGATCGCGGGCAGCCCGGCGGGCGTGCCGGGGATCTTGATCATCAGGTTGGGCTTGCCGGCGCGCGCGAACAGGTCAGCGGCCTGCGCGGTGGTGGCCGCAGCGTCGTCGGCGAGGGTGGGCGACACCTCCAGCGAGACGCAGCCGTCCACGCCGCGGGTGCGCTTCCACACCGGCGCGAACATGTCCGCGGCGCGGCGCAGGTCCTGCAGCGCCAGCTCGAAGAACAGCTGCTCGGGGTCGGTGATGCCGTCCGCCACCAGCGTCGCGATGGCGCCGTCGTACAGCTCGCTGCCGGCGATCGCCTTGTCGAAGATCGACGGGTTGCTGGTCAGGCCGGTCACGGCCCACTCGTCGATGCGGCGCTCGAGGGTCCCGTCGTCGAGCAGGTCACGACGGATGTCGTCCTGCCAGATGCTCTGACCGAGCTCGGCGAGGCGTGCGAGGGGGTTCATCGGGCGTTCCTTGGCGAGGGCGATGTGTGCGACGGGGTGATGGTGGCCTGCCGGACGGCAGGCTGCGCTCAGGCGCGGCCGCGTGCGCGGCGAGCGACCTCCACGAGCGCTCGCGTGGAGCTGTCCAGCGTCGAGGTGTCGGGCGGCGCGGCGCTGGTGAGGTCCTCCAGCAGCCCGGTCGCGAGCACCTTGCCGAGCTCGACGCCCCACTGGTCGTAGGCGTTGATGCCCCACAACGCCGCCAGCGCGGCGGTGCGCTGCTCGTACAGCGCCACCAGCGCGCCGACGGTCGACGGCGTCAGCGCGTCCAGCAGCAGCGTGGTGGAGGGACGGTCGCCCGGGAACGTGCGGTGCGGCACCAGCGCCGGGTCCACGCCGTCCGCGGCGACCTCGTCGGAGCTGCGTCCGAACGCCAGCGCGGCGCCCTGCGCGAACAGGTTCGCCAGCAGCTGGTCGTGGTGGTCGGCGGTGTCGTGGGTCGGACGCAGCACGCCGATGAGGTCCACCGGCACCAGCTGGGTGCCCTGGTGCAGCAGCTGGAAGAACGCGTGCTGGCCGTCGGTGCCCGGCTCGCCCCACACCACGGCGCCGGTGCCGTGGTCCACGACCTCGCCGTCCAGCGTCACGCGCTTGCCGTTGGACTCCATCTCGAGCTGCTGGAGGTAGGCGGGGAAGCGCGCCAGCCGTGTGCTGTACGGCACCACGGCCTGCGACCCGGCGCCCAGCAGCGTCGCGTACCACAGCTGGTGCAGCGCCATCTGGACGGGGAGGTTGCGCTCGACCGGCGCCGTGACGGCGTGCTCGTCCATCGCGCGCATGCCGTCGAGCAGGGCGCGGAACGAGGCCGGCCCGATCGCGAGCAGCAGCGAGAGCCCGACCGCGGAGCTGGCCGAGTAGCGACCGCCGACCCAGTCCCAGAACCCCACCATGTTGGTCGGGTCGATGCCGAAGGCAGCCACGCGCTCGGCGTTGGTCGACACCGCCACCACGTGCGCCGCGACGGCGTCCTCGCCCAGCGCGTCGGTGAGCCAGCGCCGCACCGTGCGGGCGTTGGTGAGCGTCTCGGTGGTCGAGAACGTCTTGCTGACCACCACCACCAGGGTGCTGGCCGGGTCCAGCTCGTGCAGCGCGTCGGTGACGTCGTCGGGGTCGACGTTGGAGACGAAGCGCACGTCGAGGTCCACGTCGACGTGGTCGCGCAGGGCGCGGTGCAGCATCCGCGGGCCGAGGTCGGAGCCGCCGATGCCGATGTTGACCACGCTGCGGATGCGCTCGCCGGTGGCGCCGCGCCAGTCGCCCGAGCGCACCCGCTCGGCCAGGGCAACGGCGCGGTCGAGCTCGGCGAGCACCT
>JBFGFG010000281.1:0-4089 GCA_041579655.1 Nitriliruptoraceae bacterium | reverse complement strand
GAAGCCGCCGCGGCCGACGAAGTTGACCTCGTTGCCGCGCTTGTGGTCCCAGTGACCGAACCACGCGCGGCGGTTGGCCTTGGTCGCGTCCGCGCCCTTGGCGAGGGTGTAGGCGCCGAAGATCTGGTCGGACTTGGTGTTGAGGTCGTTGAAGCCGTGGCTCCACAGCACCGCGACGTCGTCGTTGCGCGACGCGGCGGGACGCAGGTCACGCGAGCGCCAGTACTCGAGGCTGCGGTCGAAGCCGGCGACCTGGAACGGGTGCTGCTCGGCCCAGCACGTGTCGGCGGTGCCGGTGGCGGCCGCCGGGAGGTACGTGTCGGGGTGCTGCGTCATGAACTCGGTCGACGTCGGCGTCTGGTCGTAGATCTGGTAGAGACCGGGGGTCAGGTACCAGCCGGTGTCGTGGTGCATGCCGTTGGCCCACGCGATGCCGAAGCCGTCGATGATCGGCGACTGCACGACCACGGCCTCGAGGTGCGGCGGGTTCTCCGCCATCGCCATGACCTGGGTCCAGCCGTCGTACGACTTGCCCCACATGCCGACCTTGCCGGTGGACCAGCTCTGCGTGCCGGCCCACTCGACGGCCGCGTAGGCGTCCATCTGCTCGCCGATGCCGCCGTAGTCGTTGCAGCCGCCGGACTCGCCGTAGCCACGGCTGTCGACCATCACGAACGCGTAGCCACGGTCGAACACGTTGCCGGTGTCACCGTTGCCGAAGTTGAAGTCGTACGAGATGAAGTCGTTGAAGCGGTCCGACACGCCGGTGGAGCGGGGGTTCCACTCCAGACCGGTGAACGAGATGCCGTCGCCCTGGGTGCCGCGGCCGTAGTACGGGCCGATCGAGACGACCGGGGTGCAGCCATCGGCGGGGCAGCCGCCGACCGGCAGCAGCACGTCCGCCTGCAGCATCGTGCCGTCGCGGGACGGGAAGTACTCGACCGTCGCAGCCGAGCCCTTGGGCGTCGGGGCGAGCGAGGAGGACGCGTCCACCCCGCCCGAGCCGTCACCGGCCAGGGGAGCGAAGGCGAGCGTGAGCGCGGCCGTGGCGGCGAGCGCGAGGACAGGGCGAAGTGAAGGAGTCATGGCTGAGGTGTTCCGCGCGGCGTGGCCCGGCACCTGCCGGTGGCGGATGTCCGCGGGATGTCCGACCCGAGTGCGCGCAGGTCGCGCTCACCCGGTCAGGGCGGTCGCGAAACCACGAACGCCGCGGCAGGGCCGCGGCGTCTCGTGGTGCGTGGCGGCTCAGCGCCAGCGGAACCGGCCGTCGGCCTGGTCGCGCTTGCCGCGCAGCTGCTGGACGGCGTTGATCACCGCGAACAGCACGAGCATCGCGAAGGCGAACAGCACGACCGCGCCGACGCGGTGGTGCTGCGAGCGCGTGATGAACTCCTTCTTCCCCGTCGCCTCAGTGGCGAACGCGGGTAGGACGGAGCCCACCAGAGTCAGGGCGACGAAGGCGGACAGTGTGAGGGCGCGGAGCTTGTTCATGCGGCGGACTGTACCCCGAGCCGATGCCAGGTTCGCAACTCCGCGACACCACATGCAGCTGCCGGGACAGCCCGGGAGCGGCCGGCCGTGGCAGCCCGGGGAGCTCCGTGGGGAGCGCGACGGTCGCGCGCTGTGCGCGATGGGCGCCCACGATGGTCCAGCTGGACCCATGTCTGGTCGTGTTCGCCCGGGTCGGGTATCCCGCGTACCCTCAGGACACGAACGTGTGTCCGCACATGACATGGTGGTCGAGAGGAACTCGTGAGCGACGTCGGCATCGGTGCTGTCCTCCAGGAGGCCCGCACCGCGATGGGGTTCGGCATCAGCGAAGCTGCTGCCGCCACCTCGATGCGCGCTGCGCAGATCGAGGCCATCGAGGCCGACCGCTTCGAGATGTTCGGCGGCGACGTCTACGCCAAGGGCTTCATCAAGTCCTACGCGAAGTACCTCGGTGTCGAGGTCGAGCCGCTGCTGGACCGCTACCGCCGCTTCGTGCAGCACGACGCGATGGATCCGCTGGCGCTCACGGCCGGCCCGATCTCCTCCGAGCGCGTCTCGGAGGTCCCTGCGTGGCTGCTGCGCGCTGTCGCCGTCGTCGGCGTGTTCGCGCTCGGCGCCGGCATCTTCCAGCTCGTGGGTTCCCGCGTGCCCGCTGCGGCCCCGGACCAGGCGACCGTCGTCGCCCCCGCACCGGCCGCGACCACCGAGTCACCGACCCCCGGCACCGGCACCACCGCGCCCGGCGCGGGCGGCGTCGAGCAGGCGCCGGTCGCCTCACCCACCCCGACCTACGACGGCATCGAGCTGACGCTGGCGTTCGAGGGATCGTCCTGGGTCAGCGTCACGATCGACGGGCTCGCCAGCCAGGAGGGCCTGTTCTCCGAGGGGGACGTGCTCGACCTGCAGGGTGACGAGGAGGTCATCGTGCGGCTCGGCAACGCCGGCGGCGTGCGGGCCCTGTTCAACGGCTCCGGCGTCGGTCCCTTCGGTGGCACCGGCGAGGTCCGTGAGATCCGCTTCACCCCGGCCGGGTACGACGAGGTCTGAGCACGGCCTCGGCGACGGGCCGCCGACAAGCTCAACGGCTCCTCGGTCGTGCCCAGCGGTAGGGCCGCGCGGCGCGGCCCGCTGGCGTGACGGGCGTACAGCCCCTCCGTAGCCTCAACATCAGCGTCAAACCCCCCTGCCCGCGACGCGGGCTCCATCGTGTCGCAGGAGTCGTGGTGACCGTCAAGCAGATCGCCCCTCCGACCGTCGCGGTCATCACGTTGGGCTGTGGCCGCAACGAGGTCGACACCGACCAGCTCCAGGGCATGTTCGACGTGCACGGGCACACCATCGTCGATGACCCGGCGGACGCGGACGTGGTGCTGGTCAACACCTGCACCTTCATCGCGCCGGCGAAGCAGGAGTCGGTCGACACGGTGCTCGCCGCCTGCGACCTCAAGGCGCAGGGCGCCAAGGCCGTGGTGGTCGTCGGGTGCATGGCCCAGCGCTACCCGCACGAGCTCGCTGACTCGATCCCCGAGGCGGACGCCGTCGTCGGTTTCGCCGGCTACAGCACGCTGCCGCAGCTCGTGGACCGCATCCTCGCCGGCGAGACCGTCGAGCGCGTCGTGGTCGAGGACGAGCCGAGCACGGCCTCGCCGACGATGGTCCGTCCGCGTCCGGCGCTGCCGCTGCTGGTGATGCCCACGGCCGCCGAGGAGGCGCCGCCCGAGCTCGCGCCGCTGCGCGTGACCACCAGCGACGCCGACCTCGCGCGGATGCCCGCGTCGGGCCCCCGCTTCCCCGTGCGCACCTTCGACGCCTCCAAGCCGTGGGCGTACCTGAAGATCGCCGGTGGCTGCGACCGCCTGTGCACGTTCTGCGCCATCCCGTCGTTCCGCGGACGCTTCCAGTCGCGCGGCATCGACGAGCTCGTGGCCGAGGCCGCCTGGCTCGCCGAGCGCGGCGCCAAGGAGCTGGTGCTGGTCAGCGAGAACACCACCTCGTGGGGCAAGGACCTCGACGCGTGGAACGGCAACGCCGGCGGCCGCGACCTGCAGGCCACGATGCTGCGCGAGCTCGCCGCCATCGACGGCATCGAACGGCTGCGGCTGCTGTACCTGCAGCCGGCCGAGCTGCAGTGGCCGCTGCTGGAGGCGATGGCCGAGCTGCCGGAGGTCGTGCCGTACGTGGACCTGTCGCTGCAGCACGTCTCGGCCGACATCCTCACCTCGATGAAGCGCTCCGGTTCGCCCGAGCGGTTCCTCGAGCTGATCGGTCGCATCCGCGGGCTGATGCCCGACGCCGCGTTCCGCTCCAACCTCATCCTGGGCTTCCCGGGCGAGACCGAGCAGCACGTGCAGGAGATGGAGGACTTCCTCACCGAGGCGCAGCTGGACTGGGTCGGGCTGTTCCCGTTCTCGGTCGAGGACGGCACGCCGTCGGCCACCTTCGAGGACCAGGTCCCCGAGGAGGTCGCGCACGAGCGCGTCGAGCGGGTCGCCGCGATGCAGGACCGCATCGCCGACGACATCGCTGCTGCGCACGTGGGCAAGACGGTCGCGGTGCTCGTGGACCGTGTCGAGGACGGCACCGGCTTCGAGGAGCCCG
>JBFGFG010000280.1:0-4103 GCA_041579655.1 Nitriliruptoraceae bacterium | reverse complement strand
TCGCCGAGGACCACGGCCTGACGCCCGACGCCGTGCAGGCGTACGTCGACCATCTGGCCGCGACGCTGCCGGGGGAGCTCGCCCTCCTGGTTTCACGGACCGCGGAGGGGCTGGAGCAGCAGCAGGTGACACGGTTCTGGCTGGACTGGGTGCAGTGGCAGACCGACACCGCGCTGCACGTGGTGCCCGGTGCCACGGTCGAGCGCTCCGGCGACACCCTCACCGTGACCATCCCTGGCGCGACCGACATCGGCTCGGTGGACGACCTGATGGTGGTCGGTCGGACGTTCCCGCACCTGTTCCTCCGCGCGGGCAAGAGCCTGCAGGAGACGATGACGCTGCCGGGCTTCACGCTCGGCAGCTGAGGTCGCGGCGCCTGACACCCCGCGCGTAGGCTTGTGACGACCCCAGTCTGAGCCTTCGCACCACATGGAGCACGTCATGCAGGACGCCGTCGTCGTCGGGTACGCCCGCACCCCAATCGGCAAGTTCGGAGGCGCGCTGTCGTCGTTCTCCGCCATGGAGCTCGGTGGCTTCGCCATCAAGGGCGCGCTGGAGCGCAGCGGCGTGGCCCCCGAGGACGTCCAGTACGTCGTCATGGGACACGTGCTCCAGGCAGGCCTCGGCCAGATCACCTCGCGGCAGGCGGCGCTGAACGCCGGCATCCCGCTCGAGGTCCCGGCCGAGACGATGAACAAGGTCTGCCCGTCCGGCATGACCGCGATCGCGCGCGCCGCGTCGCTGATCAAGCTCGGTGAGTACGACGTCATCGTCGCGGGCGGCATGGAGTCGATGTCCAACGCGCCGTACATCCTCGACAAGGCGCGCTTCGGCTACCGCCTCGGCGACGGGCAGATGAAGGACTCGTTGATGTTCGACGGCCTCACCTGCGCCATCGACAACGAGGCCATGGGCTCCACGACCGAGCGCTACGGCAGCGAGAGCCACGGCTTCTCGCGCGAGGCGCAGGACGAGTGGTCCGCCCGCTCGCACGAGCGCACCGCCGCCGCCTGGAAGGACGGTGCCTTCGAGTCGGAGGTCGTCCCCGTCAGCGTCCCGCAGCGCAAGGGTGACCCGATCCTGGTCGAGAACGACGAGGGCATGCGCCCGGGCACCTCGGCCGAGTCGCTCGGCGGGCTGCGTCCGGCGTTCGCCAAGGACGGGACCATCACCGCGGGCAACGCCTCGCAGATCTCGGACGGCGGCGCCGCCGTCGTGCTGATGAGCCGCGCCAAGGCCGAGGAGATGGGGCTGCCCGTGCTGGCGACCATCAAGGCGTGGGGCGCCACCGCCGGCCCGCTGAACCTGCTGCCGCAGCCGGCGAACGCGATCAAGGACGCCGCGCGCAAGCTCGACGTCGACCCGTCGTCGTTCGACCTGTACGAGCTCAACGAGGCGTTCGCGTCGGTCGCGATGGCCGGCGTCCAGGACCTCGGCCTCGACGAGGACAAGGTCAACGTCAACGGCGGCGCCGTGGCGATGGGGCACCCGCTGGGCTGCACCGGTGCGCGCATCACCATCACGCTGCTCAACGAGCTGCGTCGTCGCGGCGGTGGCCGCGGTGCCGCAGCGCTGTGCGGCGGTGGTGGCCAGGGCGACGCCCTGATCATCGACGTCGAGGGCTGAGCGAGCCCTCGTGACACTGCCTGACGGCATCACCATCGCCTCGGCGCCCGCGGACGGGCCCGAGGCGGTGGCGTGTCTGGGCGCCTACTACGCCGAGCTCGACGAGCGCTTCCCCGAGGGCTTCGACGTCGCGGCGACCACCAGCGCGGACGCCGCCGAGCTGACGCCGCCGCGCGGCGACCTGCTGCTGGTGCGGGACGGTGCGGTGGTGGTCGGCGTCGGCTGCGTGAAGCTGCTCGACGACGGTGCGAGCGTCGAGGTCAAGCGGATGTGGGTCGCACCGGCGAGCCGGGGGCGTGGGCTGGGAGCGGCGCTGCTGGCGCGTCTCGAGCAGCGCGCCCGCGAGCTCGGGGCCACGCGCGCCGTGCTCGACACCCGCAGCCTGCTCGGTGCGGTGCCGCTGTACGAGCGCCACGGCTACGTCGCGTGTGCGCCGTTCAACGACAACCCCTACCCGGACTGGTGGGGAACCAAGGCGTTGTGACCAGAAGCCCGCAAGGTCGGACGCGTCCGGCCGACCGGACAGTGGCCGACGACGGGGACGGGAGCACCGATGGCACGCGACGCGCTGCCCGGCGGCTACCAACGGCTGCTCGTCTCGACCTGCTCGTCGAACTTCGGTGACGGCCTGCGGCTGACCGCCCTGCCGCTGCTGGTCGCCTCCGTCACGCGCGATCCCGTCGCGATCGGCGCCGTGAGCGCCGCGACGACGGTCCCGTGGCTGCTCGGGCCGATCGGCGGGGCCATGGTGGACCGGGGCGACCGGGTCAAGCTGATGGTGGTCGGTCAGCTCGTGCGCGGCATCGCGGTGCTGCTGCTGGCCCTGGCCATCACCGGCGGCCTGCACTCGTTGTGGCTGATCTACCTGGTCGCGGTGCTCGTCGGACTCGGTGAGGTCGTCGTGGACTCAGCCGCCCAGGCGCTGGTGCCGGCGCTCGTCGAGGAGCACCAGCTCGAGCGTGCGAACGGTCGCATATCGGCGGGCATGACCATCACCGGCGAGGTCGTGGGCGGACCCGTCGGCGGCCTGCTGTTCACCCTCGGGGCGACCGTGCCCTTCATCGTGGACGCCACGAGCTTCCTCGTCGCGGGCGTGCTGCTGACCATGCTGCGCGTGCCGGAACGACGCGTGGGGGACCGCCGCGCGGCGTCCGCCGCACCAGCCCTCGTCAACGCCGGCGCCGGTGCTGACGAGCAGGACACCGAGCTGCGACGCCGTCAGACCGACGGTGCTGGAGAGGTGGCCAACGACCGGCGCGTGGAGACCACACCGATCGAGGGCGTCGACGGAGTGGCCGTCGCCGCGCTCGACGCGACGAGCACGTTCTGGCAGGACGTCGCCGAGGGGATGCTCACGCTGTGGCGTGACCGGCTGCTGCGCAACCTCGCGATCATCGTGGGGCTGGTGAACTTCGGGGTCACGGGCGCGCTGTCGATCCTGGTGCTGCTGGCGCTGGGCGAGCTCGGGCTGGACGAGCTGGGGTTCGGGCTGCTGCTCGGGGCTGGCGCCGTCGGCGGGCTCGTGGGCTCGTTGCTGGCGGACCGCATCCGGCGCCGCATCGGCCGGCCGAACGCGCTGATGTCCGCGTCGGTGAGCGTCGCCGTCGGGATGGCGGTCCTCTCCCGGGCCACCACACCGACCACGGCCGCGATCGGCATGGCCGTGGTCGCGATGGCCGGCGGCATCTTCAACGTCGTGGGGCTGTCCCTGCGGCAGGCGATCATCCCACCGGAGCTGCTGGGGCGCGTGATCGCCTCGTTCCGCGTGATCGGCATCGGCGGCGTCCCGGTCGGCGCCTTCCTCGGCGGGCTGGTCGCGCGTGCCACGGACGTGCGCACGACGATGACCGCGTCAGCCGTGCTGCTCACCTGCGTGGCCTTCGGCATGCTGCGGACCATCCGCCGCATCCCGCCCGAGCACCACTGACGCGGTCGGTCCCGAGCTTGCTCAGGCCGTGAGCGCTGGGGCCAGGCGCAGCAGGTCCTCGGTCGGCATCGCCAGCACGTGCTCGCCGAGCACCTGGACGCAGACGTGGTCCGCCCCGGCGTCCAGATGCGCCTGCACACGGGCGAGGATCGCTGCCTCGTCACCGCCCACCACCAGCGCGTCCTTGAGCCGCTGGCTCCCGCCGCGCACCCAGTCCTGGTCGGTGAAGCCCTGTCGTGCCCACGAGCGGCGGTAGTTGTCGAGCCCCGTGTAGATCTCGAGATGGGCGTGGGCGCGCACGCGCACCACGTCCGGGTCCTGCGAGAGCACCACCGCCTGCTCGACCGCCAGCAGCCGGTCGGGGCCCAGCAGCTCGCGCGCCTCGGCCGTGTGCTGCGGCGTGACGAGGTACGGGTGCGCCCCGGCTGCGCGGTCGCGCGCCAGCTCGGTCATGCGCGGGCCCAGCGCCGCCAGCACCCGCGGTGCGGCCGTGTCGCCGCCCACCGACATCGGCGTGACCGCGTCCATGCCGTCGAGGTACGCCGTCATC
>JBFGFG010000279.1:0-4108 GCA_041579655.1 Nitriliruptoraceae bacterium | reverse complement strand
CGGCCGCCGAGCAGCAGGGAGCCGTTCGCCCAGCGGATCGAGCCGACGGAGACGGCGTCCTCGCTCGGCGGGACGTCGGCCTCGACGGTCACCTGGACGGTGGCCGTCGCGGAGGCTCCGGCGCTGTCGGTGGTGGTGGCCGTCACGGTGTGCGTGCCGACGCTCAGGGTCGAGGTGATGGAGGCGCCGGTGCCGAGCGCACCGTCACGGCTGGAGGACCACGTGACGGCGGTGGTGCCGTCCTCGGGGTCGCTGGCGGTGGCGGTGAAGGTCACCGCGGTGCCCTCGGTCACGGTCGTCGAGGACGACGGCGAGGTGATCGTGACGCTCGGAGACGCGTTGCCGGGGCCGCCCGGGGTGCTGCCGCAGGCGAGCAGCAGCAGCAGCGGCTCGGGGGAGCGGGTGCTGGTGAAGCCGCACGCGCTGGTCTGCGGGGTGGACCACTCGGTCAGCAGACCGTTGAGCACGGTGGCGCTGCGCTGGGCGTTCTTCGCCACGCCGTTGCGGGCGATGTACAGCGCCGCAGCGCCGGCGACGTGGGGCGAGGCCATCGAGGTGCCGGACATCGACGTCGTGCCGCCGCCCCGACGCGTCGAGACGATGCATGAGCCCGGCGCGGCGATCTCGACGACGGCGCCGTAGTTGGAGTAGCTGGCCAGCGTGTCGTCGCTGCCGGAGCAGGAGCCACCGGCCTTCTTGCCCGGCTTGCCGTCGAGGTCGGTGATGGCCGAGACGGTGATCGCGGCGGGGGCGTTCGCGGGGGTGTAGCCCGACGCGTTCGCGCTGTCGTTGCCGGCTGCGACGACGGTCACGACGCCGGCGTTGGCCGCGCCCTGGATCGCCTGGTTGGTGGCCGTGGAGGTGCCGGAGCCGCCCAGGGACATGTTGATGACCTCGACCTGGCCGGTGCCGGCGATGTAGTCGATGCCGGCGATGATGTCGGAGGTCGAGCCGGAGCCCAGGGCGCCACCGAGCACCTTCACGGACCAGATGCGCGCGCCGGGGGCGACCCCGACGACGTCGAGGCCGTTGTCCTTCGCGCCCACGGTGCCGGCGACGTGCGTGCCGTGGCCGTTGTCGTCGTTGCCACCGGTGTTGCTGGTGCCCGTGCGGTCGATGCACGACGAGCCGCCGAACAGCCCGCCGTTGGAGTAGCAGTCGATGACCTTCACGACGTTGAGGTCGCGGTGGCTGGCGTCCGACCCGGTGTCGATCACCGCCACGTCCACGTCCACGGCGCCACGGGTCCCGATGAGCGAGCCCGCGATCGCGTCCGCGTCCGTGCGGTCGACGCCGAGCGGCAGCTCTGCGTTCACCGTGAACGTGCGGTCGGCCTCGACGAGGGAGACGCCTGGCGCGAGCGACAGCGCCGCAGCAGCCCCGAGCGGCAGATCGGCCGAGAAGCCCTTGATCGCGTGCTCGTACAGGCCATGTGCCGACAGGCCCAGCGGCTCCAGCAGCGCCGCGGCCGCGGCCGCGACGTCCTGCGTGGCGTCGTCGAGGACGACCACGTGGCGCGTCATGGGCACAGCGGGCGCGAACGCGAGGCTGGCTGCTGCCAGCGAGCTCACGGACAGGGTGCTCAGCACGCGTCGGAACGTCATGGCTGCGGGCATCTGTCGTCCTTCGGGTCGGGGCGCGCGGGATCGGCGCGGGTCGTCGCAATGGTGGACGGGGTTGGTCGCGTCACCGTTAGCAGTCGTGTCAGGGAACGTGCGACCTCCGCGCGAGTGGTGGAGCTGCGCCGGTGCCGGGCCGTGGAGCTCATCATCTGGTCACATGGCGCCCGGATGGACGCTCGAGGGACCGAAGGGGGCAGCCGTGCGGGTGATAGGGCTGACGGGAGGCATGGGCGCGGGGAAGTCGACCGTCGCGAACATGCTCCACGAGCTGGGCGCGCACGTGATCGACGCAGACGCGGTCTCGCGCGAGGTCGTCGAGCCCGGGATGCCGGCGCTCGCAGCGATCGTGGAAGCCTTCGGGTCGGGGGTCCTCCACGAGGACGGCTCGATGGACCGCTCCGCCGTGGCCGCGATCGTGTTCCAGCACCCGCCCTCGCTGCGTGCCCTCGAGGCGATCACCCACCCGGCCATCCGTGACGCGATCGCCGCGCGGCTGCGCCAGCACGCCAAGGACGAGGTCGAGGAGGAGGGCGAGCGCTTCGTGGTGCTCGACCACCCGCTGCTGTTCGAGACCGGGCTCGCCACAGGGCTCGAGGCCGTGATCGTCGTGACGGCCCCGGTCGAGTTGCGGATCGAGCGGCTCGCGACGCACCGGGGCGTTGATCCCGACGACGCGCGGGCCCGCATCGCGCGCCAGGCCAGCGATGCGCAGCGGGCGTCGGGCGCGACGCACACCATCGTCAACGACGGCGACGAGTCAGAGCTCCGTACGCGCGTCGAGGAGGTCTGGGAGGACCTTCGCTCGGCGTGAGCCGGGGCAGCGTTGCGGGTCGCGGACACGTGGTCGGCTACGCTCCGCAGCCGAATCCGGATCGCCACACGTCACGCTTGGAGCCCACGATGGGTGAGAACGACCGCACCGCTTACATCCTCGCCGGCCTGATGGTGCTGACCTTCGTCGGCTTCGCCGCAGGTGTCCTCGCGCTGGTGTTCGCCGACTTCAGCTGAGGCTGCCGTCACCGTCAGGGCCCCGGTGTTCGCCGGGGTCCTTCGCTGTGTGCCCGTCGGCGCGCTGCGGGCCTGTCCGGCCGGACGCTGACCGAGCTGTCACAGGGCAGGGCTACCGTTCGCGGCATGCCTGACTTCCGCGTCGTCTCAGACTTCTCACCCGCCGGTGACCAACCGGCGGCGATCGAGGGCATCGTCGAGGCGATCGAGGGCGGCGAGAAGGCCGTGACGCTGCTCGGTGCCACAGGCACGGGCAAGACCTTCACCGCGGCGAAGGTGCTCGAGCGCATCCAGCGTCCCGCGCTGATCATGGCGCCGAACAAGACGCTCGCGGCGCAGCTCGCCAACGAGTTCCGCGAGTTCCTGCCGGACAACTCGGTCGAGTACTTCGTCTCCTACTACGACTACTACCAACCCGAGGCGTACATCGCGTCCTCGGACACCTACATCGAGAAGGACTCGTCGATCAACGACGAGATCGACCGCCTGCGCCACCGCGCGACGGCCTCGCTGTTCGCCCGCCGGGACGTGGTGGTGGTGGCGTCCATCTCCTGCATCTACGGCCTCGGCAACCCGGCCGAGTGGCAGGACCACGTCCTGTTCCTCAAGACCGGCGAGGAGGCCGGGCTCCAGGCGTCGATGCGCAAGCTCGTCGAGCTGCAGTACGACCGCAACGACCTCAACCTCGTGCGCGGCACGTTCCGCGTCCGTGGTGACACCCTGGAGGTGTTCCCGTCGGACGCCGAGCTCGCCGTGCGCGTGGAGTTCTTCGGCGACGAGGTGGACCGCATCGTGCGCGTCGACACGCTCACCGGCGAGGTCTCCGACCCGCTGCCGGACTTCGCCGTCTACCCGGCGTCGCACTACGTCTCGGGCCGCGACGCGATCGACCGCGCGACCGTCTCGATCGAGGCCGAGCTCGAGGAGCGCCTCGCCGAGCTCCAGACCGAGGGCAAGCTGCTTGAGGCCCAGCGGCTGCGCATGCGCACCAGCTACGACCTCGAGATGATGCGCGAGGTCGGCAGCTGCAACGGCATCGAGAACTACTCGCGCCACTTCGACGGCCGCGCGCCGGGCGAGCCACCGTTCACGCTGCTGGACTACTTCCCGAAGGACTTCGTCGTCTTCATGGACGAGTCGCACGTCTCGGTGCCGCAGGTGGGCGGCATGTACGAGGGGGACCGGGCCCGCAAGGACTCGCTGGTCGACCACGGCTTCCGGCTGCCCTCCGCGCGTGACAACCGACCGCTCACCTTCGACGAGTTCCTCGAGCGCATCGGTCAACGGCTGTTCATCTCGGCCACGCCGGGCAAGTACGAGCGCCGCGAGTCCTCGACGATCGTCGAGCAGATCATCCGCCCGACCGGGCTGGTGGACCCCGAGGTGGTGGTCAAGCCGGTCGAGGGGCAGGTGGACGACCTGCTGGAGGAGATCCGCGGCCGCGTCGCCGCCGGGTCGCGCGTGCTGGTCACGACCCT
>JBFGFG010000278.1:0-4151 GCA_041579655.1 Nitriliruptoraceae bacterium | reverse complement strand
GGTCGCCGCGCGGGCAGCCGAGCGGCTGATCGGCTGCAGCCTCGAGCTCGGCGGCAAGGACGCGATGGTTGTGCTCGCGGACGCCGACCTCGACCGGGCCGCGGCCGCGTGCGTGCACTACGCGCTGTTCAACACCGGCCAGGTCTGCATGGGCGTGGAGCGGGTGTACGTCGAGGCGTCCGTCCACGACGCGTTCGTCGCAGCCGTGACCGCCCGCGTCGAGGCGCTGCGCCAGCACGCGCCCGGTGGCCCCGGCACCACCGACCTCGGCGCGATCATCAGCCCGGCCCAGCTCGAGCTCGTGGCCGAGCACGTCGCGGACGCGGTGGCCAAGGGCGCCACGGTGCGCACGGGTGGGGGTGTGGCCCCCGGCGCCGGCGCGTTCCACGAGGCCACCGTGCTCAGCGGCGTCGACCACACCATGCGCTGCATGACGGAGGAGACGTTCGGCCCGCTGATCCCCATCATGGCGGTCGCCGACGCCGAGGAGGCGGTCCGGCTCGTGAACGACTCGCGGTACGGGCTGACGGCGAGCGTGTGGACGCGTGACCTCGACCGAGGCGAGGTGCTGGCCCGTCGGCTGGACGTGGGGACCATCACCGTCAACGACGCGATGTATCACCTCGGCGACGTCGAGCTGCCGATGACCGGGTGGAAGGCCTCGGGGCTCGGCGGACGCAACGGACGCGAGGGGATGCTGCGCTTCACCCACACCAGCGTCATCCAGGTCGCCCACACCACGCTGCCCGCCGACCCGTCGTGGCTGCCGTACGACGGCACCCGCACCCGGCGCATGGTCGAGCTGTACGACCGGCTGTTCAACCTGCCCCACCTCCCGGCGGCCGTCCGGCATCCGCTGGCCACCCTCGGTGAGGTCACGGAGCGCGTCCGTCCGCAGGCGATCGTCCGCGGCGCGAACCGGCGGATCGGCCGTCTGCGGGGCACGCGGTGAGCAGCACCACGATCGGCGGCTGCGGCCCGCGACAGGCAGCGCCGTTCCGAGGCCCTCGGCCGACCTCCGCCGAACGGCCGCCGGTGCGAGACGGAGCCGACGCGCCTGTCTCATCGCGGCGCCGGTCACCGCGCGCCGTGACCACCAGCCCGGGCTGACCACGCGGAGCAGACCGCACCACGAGCCCACCGACCCACCGACCCACCGACCCGTGAACCCGCGGCCCTCACGACCTCGTCAGAGCCCCAGCCCACCAGCCCACCAGCCCACCGACCCACCGACCCACGACAGGAGCGGCGATGCCACGCGGACCGCTCGGTGTGCTGCGTCGCCCACGGCTGTCGGACGTCCAGACGCTCGGCGAGCACGTGGGGCTCGACCGCGCGGTGATCGCCGCGAGCCAGCGCTGGCCCACCCGGTCACGGCCGTTCGCCGATCCGCCCCCGGGGAGCGGGCTGCGGCCCGTCATGGGCGACAACGGCATGCCGGTGTTCGGCCACATGCTCGAGGTCATCCTCGACGTGCTCGGGACGTCGCGCACCCGCTACGAGCGGTACGGGCCCGTCTCGTGGGCCGGCAGCGCGATCGGTCCCGTGGTGTCGGTCGCTGGCCCGGACGGGCTCGAGGAGGTGCTGCGCAACGCGCGCAAGGACTTCGCGAACGGACCAGCGTGGGAGCAGCTGATCGGGCCGTTCTTCGATCGCGGGCTGATGCTGCTGGACTTCGAGGAGCACCTCGGACACCGGCGCATCATGCAGGCGGCGTTCACGCGGGCACGGCTCGAGGCGTACCTCGACACGATGCAGCCGGGCATCGCGGCGTCCGTCGAGCGCTGGGACACCGGGCGCAGCTTCCGGGCGCTGCCCGCGGTGAAGCACCTGCTGCTCGAGAGCGCGTCGGACGTGTTCCTCGGCGGGCACCCGGACGGCGAGACCGAGGCCGCCGTGCTCCGCGCGTTCACCGACACCGTGCAGGCGGGGTCGGCGTTCCTACGTCGCGACGTGGTGCCGGGCTCGCGCTGGGCGCGGGGGCTGCGCGGCCGCGAGCTGCTCGAGCAGTTCTTCCGCGACCAGCTCCCGGCCAAGCACGCCCAGACCGACCACGACGACCTGTTCGCGGCGTTGGTCCACCTCAGCGACGACGACGGCAACCGGTTCACCGACGACGACGTCGTCAACCACATGATCTTCCTGCTGATGGCGGCGCACGACACCTCGACGATCACGCTGAACACGATGCTGTGGGGCATGGCCCGCCATCCGCAGTGGCAGGAGCGGGCACGCGCCGAGGCCGACGCGATCGGCGACCGGCCGTTGCGCTGGGACGACCTCGCCGCGATGCCCACGCTCGACCTCGTCCAGCGTGAGGCGCTGCGCTACATCGCGCCGGTGCTCGTGCTGATGCGCACCGCGGTGCGCGACACGCAGGTGCTCGGCCACCACGTCCCCGCCGGCACCACGCTGATGCTGATGCCGCTGGCGACGCAGCGCATGCCCGAGGTGTGGGACGACCCCGACGTGTTCGACCCGAGCCGGTTCGCCCCGGGCGGCGAGGCCGAGCGCGTGCACCCCTACGCGTGGGCCCCGTTCGGCGGGGGCGTGCACAAGTGCATCGGGCTGCACTTCGCCGGCGTGCAGATCAAGACCGTGCTGCACAACGTGCTGCGCCGCTACCGCTGGTCGGTGCCGGACGGTTACGAGCTCACGCTGGACACCACCGGCCTGCCCGTGCCACGCGACGGGCTGCCGCTGCGGCTCGAGCGCCGCACCGACGGCGCCGGCTGAGCTGCGCCGGGTGAAGGCCATGGCCAGCGTCAGCGGCGATCCAGCAGCGCGAGCGCGATGCCCCACAGGTGGACGCACGCGACGGCGCTCAGCACCAGCGCGACGAGCGGGACCACCGGCCGCACGCCTCGTCGCCAGCTCGCAAGCCAGCCCAGACCCCAGGCCAGGCCGACCCCGACCAGGGCGCGACCCAGCATCGCCGGCACCACGCCGAGCGTGTCCACGATCGACGCCAGCAGCGGGTTCGCCTCGACGGCCAGGCCGGTGAGCACCACGAGCGTGGTCGCGGCTGCGTCGAACAGCGTCAGCACCACCACCAGCACCGTGAGCCCCAGGATGCGACGCCGCGGCAGCAGCCGGTCGATCGCGGCGCGGTACCTCGCGCTGTTGCGCCCGAGCCACGCGTGCGCGGCCGGTCGTCGCTCGGCGAGCCGGGCCCGCGAGCGCAGCCGCATCCGCTCGACGCTGCCCTGCCGCAGCAGCACGTCCGGCGGGGTCGGTGGCCAGCCCCCGAGCGTCGCGTCCCGCGAGAGCGGGGTGGCGGCGGGCTCGCGCTGGTGCTGGTGGGTCACCGCGGCTCCGCTCGGCGTGTCGGACCCGCAGGATGCCGCAGAGCTGCCGCCGCGGCCCAGCGCGCCTCGACGCGCAACGCCCGCACCGACGCGCACCGGACGCGCCACGCCCGCCCTGAAACCCACTCGACCCGCACCGACCGACGCGCCCGCACGGACGCGACCCACCACACCCCGCGGCCCCGCGCCCGACCCGAGCCCGCCGCGCCCGTACCGTCGCGACCGCACCGACCGAGGCTGACGCAGATGATCGTGGACGTGGACCCCGAGCTGCGGCTGGTCACGTTGCGACACGCGACGAGCGACCTGGTGCTGCGGCTCACCCTGCTGCTCGTGGTGGGCATCGGCGCCCCGGCGTGGGCGCAGCGCGCCGCGGATGTGTTGCTGGTCCCGGCGCTGGTGCTGACCGGGGCGACCGCGCTGTGGCTGGCCCGGTGGTTCAGCGAGGTGCTGGTGCTCGACGAGGACGGCGTGGAGTGTCAGGCGTCGCGTCGCGGACGCCGACGCGTCGCGTGGGACGACGTCGAGGCGCTGCGCGTCGAGGACGGCCGAGTCCGCACGACGACCGCGGACGGTCGCTCGCTGCAGGGCCCGCCGGCCGACGACGCGGTGCTCGCCGAGGCGCGGCGGGCAGCGACGGAGCTCGAGCTGCTCCCCGACCGGCTCCGCTGAGCCTCAGTCCCCGCCGGGGATCACCGCGACCGGGCACGGCGGGTGACGAAGGGCGCCGTGGCTCGTCGACCCGAGCAGCAGCCCGCGGAAGCCACCGTGGCCACGGCTGCCGACGACCAGCAGGTCGGCGTCGGCGGCTCGGTCCTGCAGCCGTGACGAGGCGCGCCCCTC
>JBFGFG010000277.1:0-4161 GCA_041579655.1 Nitriliruptoraceae bacterium | reverse complement strand
TGGGCGCGCTGGTCGCGGCGCTGCTCGCGGTGGACGACATCGCCGCCGCGGCGGCGGCCGTGGAGGAGCTGGACCGCGTCGCCGCCGAGCTCGACTCGACCTACCTGCGGGCCGTCGCGACCGAGAGCGACGGGGCCCTGCTGCACGCCCGTGGCGAGCCCGACGCGGCCGTCGCCGTGCTGCGCACCGCGTGGCGGGCGTGGCAGGCGCTGGGGGCCCCGTACGAGAGCGCCCGCGTGCGACTGCGGATCGCACGGGCTTGCCACGAAAGCGGCGACGACGAGGCCGCCGCTGTTGAGCTGGAGGACGCCCGGGCGACGTTCGCGCAGCTGGGTGCAGCACCCGCGCTCGCGCAGGCCGAGGCGATGGTGGGGCGGTCGGAGGAGGTCCGCCCCGGTGGGCTGACGCCGCGGGAGCTCGAGGTGGTGCGCTACCTCGCCACGGGCGCCACCAACCGCGAGATCGCCGACGCGCTGGTGATCAGCGAGAAAACCGTCGCACGTCACCTCAGCAACACGTACATGAAGCTCGACGTCGGCTCGCGGGCGGCAGCCACGGCGTGGGCGTACGAGCACGGCGTGGTGTGAGCGGAACCGGGGGTGACGTCTACATGTTTCTACCCATGGTTCGGGAACCGAAGAACTGGGTTGTTCGCCCGAGGTGGATCGTGCTCGTCAGACCCAGACTGGTCGCACCGGCGGGAGCGCTGCCGGGAGTTCCTGCCCCAAGTTTCTTCGGAGGCCGTGCCATGACGACGCCGACCCAACCACCCACCCATCACACCGAAACCCACGGCCGGCTGCTGGCCGCCGCGCCCGTCACCGAGCGCCGGGTCGACGCCGCCGGCGTCAGCACCGCCGTGTACGAGGGCGGCCACGGCCCACCGATGATCCTGCTGCACGGCCAGGGCGAGTTCTGGGCCGTGTGGCTCAACGTGCTCGACGACCTGGTCGCCACACACCGCGTGGTGGTGGTCGACCTGCCGGGCCACGGCGGCTCGCGGCCGGGTGACGCCACGCTCGATGCGGCCACGCTCGTGCGCTGGCTCGACGAGGTCATCGACGCCACCTGCGACGAGCCGCCCGTGCTCGTCGGCCACCTGCTCGGCGGCGGGATCGCGCTGCGGCACGCGGTCGAGCACAGCGACCGCATCCGCCACCTCGTGCTGGTCGACTCGCTCGGTCTCGCCTGGTTCCGACCGGCGCCCAGCTTCGCGATCCCGATGATCCGGTTCATGGCCCGCCCCACGGCCGAGTCGCGCGACCGTCTGTTCGACAAGTGCTTCGTGGACTTCGACCGGACCGGCCAGAAGTATGGCGACAGCTGGGAGGACCTGCGTGAGCACGCCCTGCAGCTGGCGCAGGGGGACGAGCTCGACGCCGCGCTCAAGGCGATGATGCCGCGCGTCGGGATGCCACCGGTCGCGGCCCGTGACCGTGACCGCATCACCGCGCCGACGACCCTGGTCCACGGCCGCCACGACCTCCAGGTCCAGCTCGCCGCAGCCGAACGTGCCGCCCGCCGGCACGGGTGGCCGCTGCACATCATCGAGGACTGCCGTGACGACCCGGCAGCCGAACAACCCGAGGTGTTCCTGCGCGTGCTGCACGACGTGCTCGACGACACCGACACCAACGACACCCACGACACCAGCGCTCGACAGCAACACACGCGGAGGACAACGCCATGAGCACGCGCACACCCACCACACCGACGGCCGTACGCGACGCCTGGGAGCGCGTCGCCGACGGCTTCGACCGCTACCTCACGCCGCAGACGATGGCGTTGGGTGAGCAGGTCATCAGCAGGCTGGACATCACGCCCGGCACACGCGTTCTCGACGTGGGAGCCGGCAGCGGGGCGCTGGCCATCCCAGCCGCGCGCGCCGGCGCCGACGTGGTCGCCCTCGACATCGCGCCCACCATGATCACGCGGCTGCGCGAGCGCGCTACCGCCGAGGGGCTGCAGCTCACCGCGTTGGTCGGGGACGGCACAGCAATCGCGCTCGACGACGACGCCGTGGACCTCACGGTGTCGCTCAACGGCATCTCGCTGTTCGACGACATCGCCGCCGGCCTCGCCGAGGCCGCCCGCGTCACCCGACCTGGGGGCCAGGTGGCCCTGGTGACCATGGCACCGCTGCGTGAGGTCGAGTTCGTCGCGTTCTTCATCGGCGCGTTGCGGACCGCGGGCGGGACGCTGCCCCCTGGGCCGCTGCCGCCGTTCCGCCTGACCGATCCCGACGTGCTGCGGGCGACCCTGCGCGACGCCGGGCTGCGGGACGTCACGGTCGAGCCGCTCTCGTGGGAGACCGAGGTCCCGTCGGCCGAGCGCTACCTCGAGCTGGCGCTGAGCAGCAACCCGATCGCGGGCAGGCTGCTCGCCGGACTCGATCCCGGCCAACGGCTCGAGGTCAACGAGGTGCTCGACGGGATGCTGCGGGACCGTGCCGGCGGTGACGGCCCGGCCGTCCTGCACAACACGCTGCACCTCGGTCGCGGCACCGTCTGAGGATCCGCTCGACAGCCGGCCGGACGTGGTCCGGCCGGGTGTCGAATGCCCCTGACCGGGCGTGTCCCCACGGGCTTAGGGTCAAGCGATTCCGCATGGGCACCGGTGCGTCGATGAGTGCCGTCGGAACTCCACTCACCACTCGGAGGACGTATGAATCTGCTCGCCCGACCACTGATCCGCAGGCTGACGCCACTGATCACCCTCATGACGCTCATGGCCATGCTCGCGCTGCCGGGACCCGCGGGGGCACACCCCGAGGACGGCGACGTCGACCACGACGACCAGCCCGGTGAGGCCGGCAGCTACACCGGACGGGAGAGCACCAACAACATCCACGCCCTCGGACACAGCGCCTTCCCGGCCCAGTTCTTCGGCGTACCCACGGCCGAGCGCGAGATCAGCTCCGACATCGCGTTCTGGGGTAAGTACGCGATCCACGGCAACTACGACGGCTTCCGCATCGTCGACATCTCGGCACCGGGCAACCCCAAGCTCGTGTCGCACCCGCGCTGCAACGGTGACCAGGGCGACGTGTACGTGCACGAGAACATCGTCGTGCGCGCGTGGAACTCGCCCGCACCCGCCGGGCGGTTCTGCATGGGTCAGCCCGTGCCCGTCGGCTTCGAGGGTGTGCACGTGTTCGACATCTCCACGCCGTCGGCCCCGACGTTGATCACCTCGGTCGAGTTCAGTCAGGCCGGCGCTGCCAACCGTGGCACCGCTGACGGCTGCGGGTCGCACACCATCACCGGCGTGCCGGACATGGCCAACGACCGCATCGTGCTCTACAGCAACAACTCCTCCGGCGGTGGGCGTGCCATCTGCAACGCCATGGACGTCCTGTCCGTGCCGTTGGCCAACCCGGCTGCTGCGGCGCACATCGGCTACGTGCCGCTGACCGGTGGCACGCTGGGCAGCAACAACGGCTGCCACGACGCAGGCATCATCCTCGGCGGCTCCAACCTGCTGGCCTGCGCGAGCGGTCACGCGGCGAACGTGTTCTCGATCGGGGCGCCGCTGGGTGGCTCACCGACGGCACCGCTGTTCCTCTACACCGTCGAGGAGCAGGACGGCCTCGGCAACAAGGTCGGTGTCGGTGGACGCTGGCACTCGGCGGCGTTCACCTGGGACGGCAAGGTGCTGGTGCTGGGCTGGGAGCCCGGTGGCGGTGCGGCACCGCGCTGCACCTCGTCCGACGCGGACATCTACAAGAGCATGTTCTTCTACGACGCCGCCACGGGTGCGAAGCTGGGGCAGTGGACGCTGCCGCGGGCGCAGGACGGTGCCGGCGAGAACTGCACGGTCCACAACTACAACATCGTGCCGCTCCGCTCGGGTCGGTACGTCGCGGTCAGCGGTAACTACCAGGCCGGCACGTGGGTCACGGACTTCACCAACCCGGCAGCGCCGACGACGGTCGCGTACTCCGACCCCAACCCGATCGAGCCCGTGAACCTCGGCGGCGCGTGGTCGACCTATTGGTACAACGGGTTCATCCACGAGTCCGAGATCCAGTCGGGCCTCAACGTGTTCCGGCTGAGCGACAAGGTCACCGCGGGCGCGATGAAGATGACGAGCCTCAACCCGCAGACGTCGGACCCGTCCACGCTGCGTCCCTGATCCGCACGTTCCCACAGCAGAGGGGCC
>JBFGFG010000276.1:0-4204 GCA_041579655.1 Nitriliruptoraceae bacterium | reverse complement strand
GGCCTCGACGAGGCGTTCCGCCTGCTGTGGCGCCGCTTCGGCCACCGCAAGGCGCAGGGCTACCCGAGCACGGGCTACACGCTGGCGGACGTCGGGGACGCGGTGTCGGACGCCGCAGGCCGCGACCTGTCGGGGTTCCTGCGCGAGCACGTCGAGAAGCCCGGGGCACCGCCGCTGGAGGAGCTGATGGGCGTCGCCGGCCTGCACGCCGTGCACCGCCCCGCCGCGACCTCCACCCCGGACCTGGGCGTGCAGCTGCAGGAGGACGACCGCGGCGCGATCGTCACCGCGGTGCTGCGCGACCGTCCTGCGTGGCAGGGTGGCATCACCGGCGGTGACCGGCTCGTGGCCGTCGACGGCATCGTCGTGCGCCGTGGCGAGGTCGAGAAGGTGCTCTCCGGGCTGGTGGCCGGCACCACCGTTGCCGTGACCGTCGAGCGCGGCCCCCGGCTGCTGCGGCTGGAGGTCCACCTCGGCGACCCGCGTCCGGAGCTGCACATCGAGTCGGTCGACAACCCGACGCCGGCGCAGCGCGCCGCGTTCACCCGCTGGACCGGCCAGGACCTCGACAACGTCTGAGGTCGGGCCTCACAGCACCCGGCGGAGCTCCTCGAGGCGGCCTCGGATCCAGGTCAGACGTGCGGCCGCACGGCCCGCGGCGTCCTTGGTCGCCGTGTCCAGGGTGCGGCCCGCCGCGTCGCGCAGCGTCTGGGTCAGCACCTGGACCTCGAGCACGAGCAGCTCCACCTCGGTCGCCCGCATGGCGACCGTGTCCACGTCCGCGAGCGGACGCGCCAGGATCGCCTCGTGCAGCACCTTGCGTGCCCGCTCCTCGCGGCGCAGCAGGTCGCGCTCGACCTGCGCGTCGTGCAGCAGCGTGTCGAGGTCCGGCAGGGCGCGGTCGTACGGCAGCGTGTGGAGGTGCTCCTCGAGGCGGGACACCGCGGCCTCGCGCGCGTCCCAGTCCTCCTCGACGAACGGGGTCGGCTCGTGGCCGTCCTCCGGTACGTCGTCACCTCTGCGAGACACCACGCTCCCCCTTGCTCGCACCGACCGTACAAGCCGGCCGGCAACTCGTGCTCCGTCGGGCCCCGCGGATGTGGCAGTCTGCCTACTGTCCTCATCGAACCCAAGACCAGGAGCATCGCAGTGGCGTCCGTCACCACCATCGAGGGCATCGGCCCCCGCAACGCTGACAAGCTCGGCAAGGTCGGCATCAAGACCGTCGAGAAGCTGCTCGAGGCGGGCTGCACCAAGAAGGGCCGCAACGACCTCGCGAAGGAGACCGGCCTCGACGCCGGCAAGATCCTCGAGTGGGTCAACCGCGCGGACCTGTGCCGGGTCAAGGGCGTCAGCCGTCAGTACTCCGACCTCCTCGAGGCCGCGGGCGTCGACACGGTCAAGGAGCTGCGTCGCCGCAACGCCGCGAACCTGACCGAGGCGATGGAGGCGACCAACAACCGTCGCAAGAACAAGCTGGTCCAGCGCACGCCGTCCGAGAAGGTCGTGCAGAAGTGGATCGACAACGCCAAGACCCTCGAGGCCGTCGTCAAGCACTGACGACCCCGTGGATCGCGTCCCGAGCCCGAAGGACCTGCGCGGAGCCGCCAGCGTGGCGCGCTCGCTCGCGTACGTCGTCGGGCTCGTGGGCGTCATCGGCGGCGTCGTCGTGTACCGCTCCGGTGGCGTGCCGCTGGCGGTCGCGGTGTGGGTCATCACCTTCGCTGGTGGCGCCGTCCTGATGATCGCCGGCTTCCTGTGCGACGGGCTGGCTGCGCTGCTGGCGCGGACCGCCGCCATCGAGCAGCAGCTGTCCGGTCGTCGTGGGATCGACGACACGCCGGACGACTGGCAGGGACACCCGAACCCCTGGTGAGCCCAGGCCAGCGCGTGAGTCCGGCCGGGCTAGATCAGTCCCTGTGCATCCGGTCCTGGATGCGCACGATGACCAGCAGCCACCACGCGGCTGCGGCGGCGAGCAGCAGCGCGGCGATGAACCCCATCACCAGCATCCAGGGCGGGTCCCAGCGCGGCTCGGAGTCACTGACGCGCAGCCGCTCCGCCGTGAGCGCACGGTCGACGGCGTCCTGGTCCACGGCCGTCACCGTGGGCGTCGTCGGCTGCTCGGTGGGCTCCTCCGAGACAGCCTCACCCTCCGCGACCTCGACCAGCACCTCGACCTGCCGCACGACCCCGTCACGCTTCATGAAGAAGGTGTAGCGGTCGGTCCCGGTGAAGTCGGTGGGCGGCGTGTAGATCAGCGAGCCGCGGGCCACCGTGCCGCCCTCGCGGGAGACCGCGTCGAAGTCGACCAGCGTCCCACGCACGAAGTCGGTCGGCTCGAAGCGGTCCTCAGCGTCCTCACCGGCGATGACCTTGAGCGTCCGGCGCAGCGAGACGGGGTCGCCCTGCTCGGAGAGCAGCAACGTGCCGTCGCAGTCGCGGTCGACGTCACCGAAGCTCACGGCGTCCTCGTCGTCGCCCTGCCCGATGCAGTCGCTGTCCGCCTCCGGGCTCGGGGATGCTGTCGGGCTCGGGGACGGGGCGGGTGTCGGCGACGGCGTCGGCGTCGCGGTGGGCGTCGGCGACGGGGTGGGCGACGGCGTGGGCGTCGGGGTCGGCTTCTTCGTCGGCGTGGGCGACGGGGTCGGTGCCGGCTCCGTCGTGGCGTCCTCGCTGGGGTCCTCCTCAGCGGCCGTGGCCCACGGCCCGGGCCCCTGACCGACACCGATGGTGAGCAGCACCAGCAGCGCGAAGGCGACGAACGGCGCCCCAGCGCGCGACGCAAGACGGACGGTCAACGAGACACCTCGGCTCGACTCTGATGCAGCGGCGCCCCGGCCGCGTTGCGTCTGCAAGGCTATGGCCCCGGGCATACCGAACGTGACGTGTCCACACCCTGCGCACGTCCAACCACGAGGACCGCCGATGACCGAGACCGCCGCCCCCGCCCGCTACGACGACCTGCGGGCGGTGTTCATCAACTGCACGCTCAAGCCCTCCCCCCAGGAGTCCCACACGCGGCTGCTGATCGACAACAGCGTGGCGATCCTCGAGGCGCAGGGCGTCAGCTGCGAGGTCGTGCGCGCGGTCGACGAGGACATCGCGTTCGGCGTCTACCCCGACATGACCGAGCACGGCTTCGCGTCCGACGGCTGGCCGGCCATCCAGGAGAAGGTGATGGCCGCCGACATCCTCGTGCTCGCGACCCCGATCTGGCTCGGCGAGAAGTCCAGCGTCTGCACCCAGGTCGTGGAGCGTCTGTACGGCTTCTCGGGCGAGACCAACGAGGACGGCCAGTACGCCTACTACGGGCGCGTCGGCGGCTGCCTGGTGACCGGCAACGAGGACGGCATCAAGCACGTGGCGATGAACGTGCTCTACAGCCTCCAGCACCTCGGCTACACGATCCCGCCGCAGGCCGACGCCGGCTGGATCGGTGAGGCAGGCCCGGGCCCGTCGTCCTGCGACGAGAAGGACGAGGGCTCACGCGTCGGGTTCGACAACGAGTTCACGCGACGCAACACCACCTTCATGACGTGGAACCTGCTGCACCTCGCGCGCATGCTCAAGGACGCCGGCGGCATCCCGTCCCACGGCAACTCCCGCACCGCGTGGGACGAGGACGGCCAGCGCTTCGACCACCCCAACCCCGAGTACCGCTGAGGCCCCGACCACCGCTGGGTCGGTCAGGCGCCGAGGTGCTTCGCGACGAGGCCCGGGACGGCCCGCTGGCCGCGCATCGTCGCGGTCCCGGTGAGCTGCTCGATCCTCCGCACCGGCAGGTTCGACGTCGAGACGCCGCGCTGCGGCAGCCACCACAGCTCCTGCGCGACCCAGCGGACCAGGTCCTGCTCCGGGACCAGCGCCTCGACCTCAACCCGCACCGCATCCGTCACCGGGTCGCGCAGCAGCAGCACCTGGATCCGGCGCTCGGTGCTGGCCAGCTCAGCCTCGCTGAAGGGTGCTGCTGCGGCGATGGCCCGCACCTCGTCGGCGGTGCGCACGACGGCCGGCGCGTCGAGCTCGAGACGCTCGAGCAGCGCCTGCTCCACCCGTTCGGCGAGCTCGGCCGTGCCCTGCTCCGCGGCCGCGACCAGGAGGTTGCCGGTGCCCTGCCACGACGCGCGGACATCAACCCCGGCCTCGCGGCAGGCGTCGACGATCTCGCCCATCGCGAGCCGCCGACGCCCGACGTTGATCG